>JAHJSF010000125.1 GCA_018830405.1 Nitrospinota bacterium
ATCTTTCAGATATCTTTCCCCATCTCTCTCCAAACTTTCCTCCGTTGATTACAAGGACTTCTTCCCCGGGTGAAAAGAGGTTAGAGACGGCCGCCTCCATCGCTCCGGTACCAGAGGAGGCGTGGATGATAACATCCTGTTTGGTCTGAAACAGTTTTTTAAGACCAGCCTGCACCTCGGCAAATATGGCTGAGAACTGTGGTGTGCGATGGTGTATCATTGGTCTGGCCATGGCCAGCATGACATCCTCGGGCACAGCGGTAGGTCCCGGCGAAAGAAGATACCTCTTTTTCATCAAAAATCTCCAAAAAAATTAAGTTAATGTTTGAAAACGGTGTTTAGCCGCATAACTCTGTGTCCGTACAGAGACCGAGAATTTGGTATGAATGGCACGAAGACAACCACAGCCATAGAAATCTCTATGGCGAGGATTGGCGACAAAGCCATCCGTATCAAACGCCGGTCGAATACAGCAAGATTTAGGCGGTTAAGCACTAATCTCTTACGACATAAGAAGTGGCCAACCTGTCATGCCACCCCTGTTTTTTCTCATCAAAAGATGCCCAGATGAAACCGATAAAAAAAACAGACGATATTAAATAACCTAAGTAGCGGAGAATAGCATTTTTCAGGCTAAGCGCCTTCCCATTCTCTCCAACCACCCTTAGGCCAAAGACCTTTTTACCGATAGTCTCCCCACCAAGCAGCCAAAAGGTAACAAAATATAAAAAACTAATAAAAAAGGGGAGAGTCAGGCTCAAGGCAATATACAAAAGCCAAGAACCAAGGCTCTCCAAATCCCCCACTATGTTACCAGTAGAGAGCCCTCGAAACAAGGTAGAAAGAGGGGAAAGAAGGAGTAATATAGACAGCCTTATGACAATAATATCAACCAGTAAGGAAAGGAAGCGAACCGCAAAACCGGCCAACTGCCTGTCTCCGGCAATATGGCCGCTGCAGGGGCTCTCTGTCCCTATATTCTCTACAATAGTCTCCATTGAATAGTCTATTAAACCGCCTCAGATATTGTTATTGCGGGGGACAATTTAAACATCGTCCAAGGTAATATCACCAATATCATCAAGGGATATCTCCTTATTGTCCAAATCGATGTCATTATCCAAGGAGAGATTATCAATATCATCAAGGGATATCTCCTCATTATCCAAATCGATGTCATTATCTTTTTTAAGCTTGGTACTATTATACTTGGGATCTACCAGATTGGGGATATCTCTGTCGTCAAGAACTAACTCTACTTCATCCAAATCAGCAAGAGTGGGCACAACGTCTAGCTCCATTACCAGCTCATTGCTCTCGGCGGATAACAGGTCTGGCTGTTCTACATTATCAAATTCAAACCCTTTATTAGCCTCTAAGGCAAGGCCAATATCCTCCTCCTTGGAAAATGAAGACGGGGAATAGGCTTCGTCGATTGTAAAATCTCCATAGTCTAAATCGTCCTTAACGGCCGATTCGAGAGTATCAGGCTGGTCAATAACCTCGATATTTTCTACAGGCAGGGTCTGTTCTTCCGTCTGGCCATGCTTTATTAAATCATCATCTGATAGAATCTCTTCAGAACCAATATCATCCTTGAAATTCTCAACCTCGGTATCTTTTATCTGGTCAGCGGGAGACGAATCCTCAGGCGAGGACTGCCTGTCATCCAAAGACATATAGTATGAAAAATCCAGCCCCTCCCCCTTTTCGGGCGAGAAGCCGCAACGTATGCGCAATTCAGCCAGGTTTAACCCGCACTTACCGCATTTATCAAGATAATCAAAACTTGTATAGTTACACTTAGGGCATTTCATGGTGTCATCTTATTACAACTCAATTTTATGGTCAAGGTAAGAACCTATTGATATTAAACCAGTTTTAACAGTATCGTTTTTGAAAAACCTTGTTGACCATTTTACAATCGGCTGTTAGGGGTTATCTCTGCAGCTTGGCCCACCATTTATTCTCCTGATATATGTAGGCGTTGCAGTTCTTGCAGACCTCTATCGAGCCGTAATCAAGTTCAAGCATCTTCTTCCTGTAACCGTTTAAGGTCTCTCCCCTCCATATATCCTCTATAGACTCTTTCATCGCATCTCCGACAACTGCCTTCAGGTCATAATCGAGGCAGCATAAACCGGCCTGACCATCGGCCGATATTACCAACTCATCCCACGGATGGAGACAGGCAAAATTAAATCCCCCCCCCAGGCTTCTCTTGCGGCATTCCCCGACATTAAGATCGTCCTTGGTTCCGAGCCAAGTATTATAGTCATTCACATCAACCTTATCGACCAGAGGTTTCCAATGTTTTACAAAGGCGTCTATCTCTTTTTCAGTGGGAACCATCCTTATGATGGTGATCCGTGTCTCCGGTTTATTTTTCCCCTTCTCCTTTTTGTAGTTGAGAAAATATTCTATATTTCCTATAACCTCTTCGTAGTTGAGGTTTCTCCTTATCTTTTCAAGTGTCTCCTTGTTGATCCCGTCGACGTCGAAGTTTATTACATCAAGAAGTTCTTCATCGATTATCTTTTCCGATATCTCTTTCTTGAGGAGGCCGGCGTTGGTCGAGATATAGAGTCTTACCCCTGGTAGCCCCTTTCGGACAACCCGCAGATACTCGATAATATTTTTGTTACAGAATGAGTCGCCGAACCAGAAGAGGTTTATCTTCTTGAGCGGCTTACCTTGGCAGTCGGCGATAACCTTCTTCAATGTCTCGATAGACATATTCTCCTTTGGCCTGGTCATCTCTCCATGGGGGCACATTATGCAGTTGGCGTTGCAGGCACTGCTAAGTTCAAGAGACAACATTTTAGGGAAAATCTCTCTTCTTTTTCTGATAGTATTAAACACTACTCTTTTTATCATATCTCTTATCTATCCATGGTCTGTTTTGGGGGAGGAGCGGCGGCCGACCTACGTTAGATAATATTACAGGATTACCCTCTTATGAAGGAAGAATATAATATATCTGTGATTATTCCGGTTATCGGTGGGGATAAAGACCTTGAATCCCTTCTCAATAAACTCCTCTCTTCCTCCGGAAACCTTATAAAGGAAGTCATAATATCAGTCGGGGATGAGCAACAACCCTTTTGTGGGGATATTCCAGACACCCGGATAAGGATAGTTTCCTCCCCCAAGGGGAGGGGGACACAGTTTAACAGGGGAGCAGTTGTCGCCACAGCGCCAATACTTCTCTTCCTCCACGCTGACACTATTATTCCTGAAGGTGGTCTGGAAAGAATTGTAGCCCTTATGTATAACCCAAATTTGGCCGGAGGGGCCTTCGACCTATACATAGACGCTATAGGTTTTCAATACAGGCTTATCGAAAAGGTCGCCTCTCTCCGCTCCAGAATCACCAGGATACCCTTTGGGGATCAGGCCATATTTGTCAGGAGACGCCTATTTGAAGAAATAGGCGGTTTTCACGAAATACCCCTTATGGAGGATGTAGAGTTGATGCGGAGAATTAAAAGACTGGGGCATAGGATATCCTTTGTCTCCCTAAGTGTTAAAACGTCAGCTAGGAGGTGGCTGAAGAAAGGCATTTTGAGGACTACACTAAACAATTGGAAGATACAACTCCTATTCCTCGTCGGAATAAAACCGGAAAGGCTAGCCAATATCTATTATGGTAATAAAAAGATTTAGTCAAGAGGCCTTGGTTATATTTGCCAGAGACCCTATTATCGGCCAGGTCAAAACGCGCCTGGCTGAAGATATCGGGGAGATGGGGGCGTTGGCCCTATACCGAGTCCTCCTAAATAATATCCTAGCCGAATCAAGTCTCTTTTCAGGTGATATCTTTGTGGCCACAACTAGGGCTAAAACGGACTATTTTAGCGGCTATAATACATTTCTTCAGAAAGGAAGAGACCTTGGGGAGAAGATGTTCAACGCCTTTCGGAAATTGCTTGATAAGGGGTACGATAGGGTAATAATAGTCGGGAGCGATATACCGGAACTTACGGCCAAGATTATTGAGAAAGCCACCCTTCTATTAA
>JAHJSF010000019.1 GCA_018830405.1 Nitrospinota bacterium
CCCCCCACTACCTTCTCTCTCCTCACCTTCCCCCCTAGGATAGACCATTCAAAGTTTGCCAGGGAGGTTGAGATGCGGGCCAGATAGGAATTGCGCCCCTCATCCATTGAACTGCTCCAGCCGGTCGAAGAAGAACTATCCTCTTCGTAGCCGAGAACGGCGATAAGTGATAGTTGAGTAAGATCATTAATCCGCACCTCTCCCCTGACCGCATCAACCCCCTCTTTATAGACACGGTAAAATGTGCTGGCCGAAAAGGGGGCAAAGAAATCGTTAGGGGTAAAGTGGAAGGTGGTGGCCAGATTTATCGGCTGTCTCCCCGCCGTCAGGTCAACCCTCTCAAATGAGAGGCGCATATTGAGGCGGTCAAGGGCAATCTCCCCCTTGGAATATTTGTCGTCAAAAAGATTGCTTTCAAGTGCGGAAGAGCGCTCCACTCCACTGTAAAGAGGAGATAGGGGACTTTCACTCTTTAGGTATGAGAATGTTTCGTGTAGATTGATATCAAACCAAACCGATTCCCCGATACCGGCGGTCAGAAACTGTCTGGCCACGATATCCCCTCTATAGTCGCTCCCGTTGGGATAGGTAGGGGTGTCGGAGGGATTTTGGGCGTATTGGCCGATTAGGCGAAAGCTCCCTCCCTTATCTACCTCATCTATGGCGTAGAGGGGCTGGGAAAAGGTTATTAGTATGAGTAGGGGTAGAATCAGTTTAGTGAATAGCGGTTTCACAATATCATTCCAAGTCTAGCGCCCCGTCGCGCAGCCTTATGATTCGTCTCCCCCTCGATATAACCCGCTGGTCATGGGTGGAGAAGAGAAAGGTAATCCCCTTCTCTTTATTGAGCTCTTCCATAAGGGTAATGAGAGATTCGGCCGTAACCGAATCGACATTGGCGGTTGGTTCATCGGCCAAGATTATCGCCGGCTCAGAGACTATGGCCCTAGCTATGGCTACACGTTGCTGCTGCCCCCCCGAAAGCTCATCGGGGCGCCTATCTTCCAATCCCTTAAGCCCAACTTCCTCAAGTATAGCCATCACCTTTTCCCGTCTCTCATCCTTGGGGACATTCTGAAGGGCCAGGACAAACTCGGCATTCTCAAAGGCGGTCAGAACCGGAACCAGATTATAGGCCTGGAAGACAAACCCTATCCTATCCCTCCTTATCTTGGCCAGTTCCGTGCCGCTTAGGGTCGAGAGCTCTTTCCACTCAAGGATGATACGCCCCGATGTCGGAATATCAAGCCCCCCAATCATATTGAGGACGGTTGTCTTCCCCGAACCGGAAGGCCCGCATAAAACAGCAAACTCCCCCCGCTCTATCTCCAGGGAAAGATTGTTGACCGCCTTAACATCTATCTTCCCCTGGCTGTAGACCTTGCTCACCCCTTCAAGAACTATGACATTATCACCCATAGATATTTCCTCAGATTTCTTTAATGCTCTCGACGGGGGGAATTCTCCCCGCCTTGTAGGCAGGATAAAGACCGGCCAGGATGGTCAATGAAAATACTCCGGCAAGTATTGCAATTGCGCTCTCTTTATAGAGGCGGAACTTCATCACCGTATCGAGCAATACCCCCCCGACATCAGTCCCCTCCTCCATCAGCCCTCCCAAGTCTATCCCCGTTCTACTCATGTAGATATACCAAGGGGTAGTTATAATAATCCCCAATATCAGACCGATAACCCCTATAATCAGCGACTCAACAACAACCAATAGAAATAGTCTCCAGGGGGGCAGACCCACGGCCAGCATCACCCCGAACTCCCGCTTCTGCTCCAGGACACTCATAAGCATCGTATTCAATATCCCGGCGGCTATCAGTACCCCAAAGAGGAGCTGTGAAAGATAGTTCATCGTCCGGTCAACCGTTATCATTCCGGCAATGTCGGCCTGTGTCTCCTGCCAGGTGAGGATATCAAGGCTGCTGCCGTCGATAGAGTCACGCAGGGAATCCCTTATGGAAAGACTCCTCCGCGAATCATCGCTAAAGATGGAAATCATAGTCGCATCTCCCTCCTCATAACCAAGTGTCTTCCTCACCCTGTCTATGGGCAAGATAACCATCGAACTGTCTACGTCATCTACCCCCGTTTTATATATACCGGTCACACGGGCAATCTGGCCGACTATCTCCCCATTTATGTCAGTCATCGTATAAATGAGTTTCTTCCCTATCTTAAGGTCAAGTTTCTCAGCCATCTTTTGACCGATGACGACACCAATGCCATCAGGGCCATCAAATAACTCCCCCTCAATAATCGAGCGTATAAATATATTCTCAGCCGCTCCCTCCTGATCCGGATAGACCGCCAAAAATGCCCCGCCGATACTCCTCGATGCGGTGGCAAACATCGCCTGGCCACTAATCTTAACCGAGGCTGAAACAACACCATCGGCATCGATCACCCTGCTTCTTATCAGGTCGGCCTTGGGAATCACCTTGTCGAGTGACGGGGCATTGTTATACCCCTTCGGCTCAATCGTCACATGTCCGTACCCCATAGCGGCGCTGGTATTGATAATATTGGTATAACCGTAATCACCGCTTGCGGTAAAGGTAACGGCCAGAAAAACCCCCAAGGCAACACTAAAAGAGGTTATCAGCGACCTCCTCTTGTTCCGCCAGATATTTCGCCAGGCCATCAGAATAAGCATATTTAACCTTTCATCTATGATATATCGCCTTAACCGGCTGGATAACCGCCGCCTTGATGGCCGGATATAGAACAGCCAGAGCTGTTATAAGAAATAGAAAGATAATAGGAATGAGAATGGAGGATGGGGTAACCTTGCAGTACCAGATCGGGTTTATGGCCACCCCCCCGAATGATAGGTCTCCGGCCAGGCTCGACATATCTATCCCGTGGGTCTGGTAGTATAGTGAAACGGGAACCCCGACCGCCAAGGTAAGAAGAGAGGCGGCTAAGGCCTGAAGCATCGCCTCTGTAAAGATGAGAGAGAAGACCTGCATGGGGGTAACCCCAACCGCCCTCATTATCCCAAACTCATGTATCCTCTCAAAGACACTCATCAGCATCGCATTCAGTATCACCATGCTCACAGCCGAATAGGTGATGATGAGCATAATAAGAGTCCCCGCCTCATTCGTCTCCAACATCCTAGAAACTATCGGCTGCAATCGGTGCCAATCGAGAACCTCAAAACCGGGGGCCAGCCGAGAAACAATGGCTGTTGATTCAAATAGTTCAGAACTCTCATTCAAGCGCTTTATCGCTATTTCATGCACCCCTTCCGGCAATACCATAAGGGAGCGGAACTCATCATTAAGGAGATAAAATCCTCCCCTGTCTATCCCCTCCCCCACCGATTTAAGAATACCCCTAACCCTATATATATCGTTGGCCATAGAACCGTCGCTGGCCTGACTGACCATAACCACCTCCCCCCCGACATCAACATTAAGGGTACGGGCCAGCTTTTTCCCTATCACCACCCCCTTCGGGTCGGAAGGGTCAAGCCATGAACCTTCGAGAATATTCTGGTGGAGGTTGGTTACAGTCGCCTCCAAAACGGGATCAATCCCCGAAATCCTGACCCCGGCTGAGGTAGAGCCGGTGGCGGCTAAGCCAAAACCGTAGAGTCGGGGAGAGGCGGCCAAGCCCCTTGAGGAAAGTTGGGAGATAATATCTGAATGGTTGGTCACCATTTTATAGAGGTCAGGGTCATTTCGATACCCCTCGGCATGTATCTGAATATCACCGATAGACATACCAACACTATTCTCGGCTATCTTTTGGCTAAAACCGTTTAGTAGAGAGGCATAGAAGACCATTATAAAACCGGCCAGCCCCATAGCGGCAATGGTAATAAGGGTGCGTTGTCTGTTACGTCCGACATTACGAATGGCAAATGGGAGTATCTTCATAATATCTGTTTTCTAATTGAATGGAATATCTACAAAGCCGTTTTAATTTTAACATGAAGAGAACAGATTTTCACCGCAGAGTTCCCTAAAGACGCCGAGACCGCTACAGTTAAACTTTATTTCTCCCCCCAATTTGACAATCCCCCCTTTTTGTCTTACATTACTCAATCAGAAATAATTAAAAAATATGCTACTTTTATCAGGCAGTTGGCCTAAAAAAGGGGTAGAATTAAAGCAGTAGTTTAATTTGATTTCAGCAATTTTGGGGGATATATTACGTTCCTCTATTTTTGACATAAGCTCGTCTTGAAAAATTGCCAATCCTTATATTAAAAGTCATTTACGTTTCTAAACGATAGGAGATAAATTTTGAGTTCTAATAAGATTACAATTCTGGATATTACGGGGAAAAAGAAGGGAGAAAACAGGATAACCGCCCTCTCCCTGCACGACTACAGCTGGGCCAGGATAGTCGATAAGACCGATGTGGATATCGTCTTGGTCGGAGATTCTGTCGGGACTACCCTCCTCGGTTATGAGACAACCCTCCCGGTTACAATGGAGGATATGGTTCGCCATACCTCGGCCGTTAAGAGGGGAATAAGCAAGGCAATGCTGGTGGCCGATATGCCATTCATGTCGTACCAGATATCTATCGAATCGGCCATCGAGAATGCCGGCCGCTTGCTGAAAGAGGGGGGAGCCGAGGCGGTTAAGCTTGAGGGAGGAGAAGAGATGTATGACACCATAGAGGCCCTGGATGAAATGGGAATACCTGTTATGGGGCATGTTGGTCTTACTCCTCAATCGGTACACAAGTTTGGCGGCTACAGGGTTCAGGGGAAGAAGAGGCTTGAGGCCAAAGATATTATAGAGTCAGCCATTGCGGTTGAAGAGGCCGGGGCCTTTGCCATTGTCCTTGAGGGGATTCCGATGGAGGTAGGCAAGGAGATAACCAACAGACTCAGCATCCCAACCATAGGAATCGGGGCTGGCCCTGACTGTGACGGACAGATATTGGTCATACAGGATCTGCTCGGTTTGGGGGGAGATTTCAAGCCAAAGTTTGTTAAACAGTATGCCGATCTTGAATCGATTGCCCTTGAGGCCATTGAGAGTTATATAGATGAGGTCAAAAAGGGGGTCTTCCCTACTGAAGAGACAAGCTACAAGATAGAGCAGGGACATCTTCGCTCCGTGACATAGGCCGGAAATGGACATCATTCGCTCGGCAGACTCTATGGCCGAATGGAGTCGGAAGGCTAGGTTGGCAGGAAAAACAATCGGCTTGGTTCCCACTATGGGAGCCCTCCATCAGGGACATATAAGCCTCATAAACAAGGCCCGCAGGGAAAATGACCTCCTTGTGGTATCGATATTTGTAAACCCACTCCAATTCGCCCCTGGGGAGGATTATGCCCGTTACCCAAGGGATGAGGAGCGAGACCTCTCCATAACAGGGAAGGCTGGAGCCGATGCCGTCTTCACGCCTGATGCCGGAAGTTTTTCGGAAGGTGAAAAGACCATCATCTCTGTTCCGGGGATGAACAAGCTCCTCTGCGGTGAATCGAGACCAACCCACTTCGACGGTGTAACTACGGTTGTAGCCAAGCTCTTTAATGTTACAGGAGCAAATAAGGCATATTTTGGTGAAAAGGATTTTCAGCAGCTGGTCATAGTAAAGAGAATGGTTAGTGACCTTCGTATCCCCGTTGAGGTAGTCGGCTGCCCAACTATCCGTGAGTCTGACGGGCTGGCCATGAGCTCCAGAAACAGATATCTGGATGCGGATGAGAGGATAAGGGGACTCTCCCTTAGGAGTGGGATTTTAGAGGCCCAAAGGATGGTCAAAGAGGGGATTCGGGAGGCAAATAAGATAGAGGAGTCGGTTAAAAAGATTCTGAATGAAGCAAATTTAACTATAGACTATGTTTCTATTTGTCACCCTGATACACTTAATAAAATCGACCATTTAGATGGTCCGGCTCGTATATTAGTAGCCGCCAAGGTAGGAAAAACACGCTTAATAGATAACGATAGTGTTTAGTTGCATAAGTCTGCGTCAGTACCAAGACCGAGAACTTGGCGCGGCCGGCGCGAAGACAACCGCAGCCATAGCAGGGTCTATGGCGAGGATTGACGACAAAGCCAGGCGTGTCAAAGGCCGGTCGGCTACAGCAAGATTTATGCAATTAAGCACTAGATTGGAGGTTTGAGGTTCAATGAAGAGAACAATGCTGCTCAGCAAGATATATCGGGCTGTTGTAACAGAGGCCAATAAGGAATATGAGGGGAGTATCGAGATAGATAAGGAACTCCTTGAGGCCGCCGGCATGCTCACCTATGAACAGGTGCAGATATATAACGTTACCAACGGCAATAGATTTGAGACATATATAATCGAAGGGAAACCGGGGAGCGGAACCATAGGGGTAAAGGGGGCAGCTGCCAGGCTGGTAGCTGTTGGAGATATCTTGATTATAGCCACTTACGCTGTTATGGAGCTAAGCGAGGCGGAGAATACGAAACCTACGGTCGTATACGTAGACGGAAATAATAAACGGATTAATAAATAAAGGGTCATGACTAGAACAGCACATTAAAATATATGCTAATGTCTAGCTATGACAGTAAAAAACAGGTATGCAAAACGTTCG
>JAHJSF010000126.1 GCA_018830405.1 Nitrospinota bacterium
CTGGGGCTATGCCAAAACTAGGCTTTCCGGTTTCCGAGGCATGAGTAAAAAAACATTTCACTTGCATTTAAAAGAGTGTGAGTTTAGGTTTAATAACAGGGGTGGTGATTTGTACTTTTTGATACTTAAAATCATCAGAAAGTGTCCTCTGTTCTAGTCATGACCCATAGTTAATTGCCTGTGCCATGAAGAACTGTCAGTCAGGGAGGAATAAAGATGGGAAGACAGAATATTATTCTGGTTGAGGATGACCGTCATATATCTAAATTGGTGAAATACAATTTTGAAAAGGCCGGTTTTAATTGCCTAATAACTGAAAGCGGGGAATCGGCTTTAGAGGCCTTAAGACACAAGTCGTTCGACCTAATTATCCTTGATATCATGCTCCCCGGCATGGACGGGTTTGAAACCTGCAGAAATATTAAGCAGGATAAAAAGATATCATATATTCCAATCATAATAGTTACGGCCAAGGGGGAGGAGGTGGACAAGGTCGTCGGCTTTGAGCTTGGAGCGGATGATTATGTCGTAAAACCCTTCAGCCCCAGAGAACTGATCCTAAGGGTAAAGGCGGTGTTGAAACGTGGCAAACATGATGAAGAAGAGGGGGAAGATATATTAAGTATCGATAACATAGTCGTTGATATTCCGCGCCATAAGGTTACGGTTGATAAAAAGGAGATAACATTAACCAATATTGAATTCAAACTCTTGGTGACTCTTATCAGGCGAAAGGGGCTGGTTCAATCGAGAGATATATTGCTGGAGGATGTTTGGGACATAGCCGCCGATATCACCACCCGCACCATTGATACCCATATCAAGAGGCTTAGGGAAAAATTGGGGAAAAGGGGGAAGTGTATCGAAACAGTCCGAGGTATCGGCTACCGGTGCAGTGAAGGAGATTAAGGTTGAAGACAAATATCCATAACAAAATTGCCGTTATTTTTATAACAATCACCGCCGCCATTCTTTTGGGGGTCTTTCTAAGCCTCAGCCATAATCTGCAGGATTATACATACAACCGGATAAAAACCAATGTTACCAGGCAAATCAGGTTATCCAAATCATATATAGAGGATAACCCCTTAAACCGTATCAATTCCTACGATTCAGATTATATCGCCGATAAAATAGGAAAAGACCTAGACCTAAGGGTCACTATAATAGGCCTCGACGGAACTGTTTATGGCGACTCGGAGCTTGAGGGGAAAGAATTAATCAAGGTTGAAAATCACCTCTATCGGCCTGAGGTTCAGCAGGCCATTCAATCCGGTATTGGAGAAAGTAGGCGGTTCAGCACCACTATAAAAAAGGATTTTCTCTATATCGCCTCTCTGTTCAATAAGGGGGAGAAGAAAGGGATTATCCGTCTATCTATACCCCTTTCAGATATAGAACATCTGTTGAACCGCCTGAGGTATACCCTCGCCACCTCCCTTTTAGCCGCCTTTATCCTATCCGCCCTGGTCAGTTATTCGGCCTCTTTATTTATCTCCCGCCCCATCAGAGAAATATCTCGGGCCGCCAAGGATATTGCCGATGGGGATTATTCAAAAAAGATATCACTCCGGTCGGAGGACGAGATAGGAGATTTGTCCTCTATCTTTAATCACATGGCCGGCCAGGTTAAATCACGCATCGGGGAGGTCAACGAAAGTAAGTCCCGCTTGGAGGCGGTATTGTTAAGCATGTTTGAAGGGGTCATGGTTGTTGATTCTAAAGGAAGTATCATATTAATCAATCAGCCCCTTAAAAATGTCCTCAAAATCGAGGAAGAACCATCAGGGAAAAGGCCGATAGAGGCGATCCGCAATCTGCAAATACAGGAGATTGCCGACAATATTCTGCATACTAAGGAAGGGCTGATATCAGAGGAGATAACAATCCTCCTTCCGGTAGAAAAGACATTATTGGTCCATGCAACGCCGGTTAAAAAGGGGGGGAAGACGGAAGGGGCGGTTTTGGTTTTTCATGATGTAACAAACCTGAGAAGGCTTGAAAAGGTCAGGCAGGATTTTGTGGCCAATGTCTCCCATGAGCTAAGGACCCCTATTTCAAGTATCATCGGATATGCAGAAACCTTATTGGACGGGGCCTTAAGAGACGAAGAGAATGCTACCGATTTTCTTAATATTATCCTCACCGATTCCAACCGTTTAGCCACTTTAATAGATGATCTGCTAAGCCTAGCCAAAATAGAATCCGGGAAAATCATGATGGAGAAGAGACCCTGTCAGCTCCTGCCGATAGCCGAGCAGGTTTTGGCCAGCCTTAAGGGGCACATAGAGGGGAAGGAAATTAAAATCAAAATAGATATCCCTGAAAACATCCCAAGTGTCTCGGCCGATGAGACAAGGATAAAGCAGGTTTTGCTAAATCTTATCGACAATGCCGTAAAATATAATATTCAAGGAGGCAAGATATCTATATCGGCGGATGAAACAAATGATTCTGTTAAAGTAAATATCAGCGATACCGGTATCGGCATCCCCCGCAAAGACTTGCCCCGCCTGTTCGAGCGGTTTTACAGGGTAGACAAGGCCCGCTCCCGTGAATTGGGGGGAACAGGATTAGGTCTTTCGATTGTCAAACATATCATCCACTCGCATAACGGCGAGGTATCGGTTCAAAGTGTAGAGGGGGAGGGGTCTACGTTCAGCTTCTCCCTCCCCAAGGCCTAATAAAAAGTCGCAACATCTCAAATCAAAATTTGCCGATTTGTCACCTGACTGTCATCTCTCCTTAATACCCCCTCTATATACTTTTTCTTGAAAGGATAAAAACAGAGAAAGGGGGTGAAGCGTATTTTGAATTTGAAAGTAGCAGGAAGATATTAAAAACATCTTTTAGATTACCTATTGTTTAAATTCTGTCCTAGGTTGGCGGAATATTAATTTACACGGAAGTATCCTGTTTGTCACAAAGTTGTCACATTGAAATAGTAGCATGGTTCGAAAGGAGAAGAATTATGAAGAGGCATATTATAAAGTTGGTTTTGGTATTAACTATTTTGGGTTTTACCGCAACAAATATATTCGCTCAGGAAATGATTCAGATTAAGGGTTCAGATACCCTGATTAATCTTGTTCAGAAGTTATCTGAGGTATATATGGAGAAACATCCTGGCGAATATATCGCAATAACCGGAGGGGGTTCAGGAACCGGCATTGCCGCCCTGATCAACGGCCAGTGCGATATTGCCAACGCCTCTCGGGACATCAAGGAAAAAGAAGTCGCCCAAGCCAGGGAAAGGAATGTTGACCCGAAGAGCGTAGTCATCGCCATAGACGGACTGAGTGTAATCGTCAACAAAAGCAATAAAACGGATAAGCTGACGGTAGGCCAGATTGGACAGATCTTTCGTGGTGAGATTAGAAACTGGAAAGATGTCGGCGGACAGGACAGCCCCATTACCCTTTATGGAAGACAATCAAATTCGGGGACATATATTTTCTTCATGGAAGAGGTTTTGAAGGGGGATTACTCTAACAAGATGAACCACATGAATGGCAATGCCCAGATTGTCGAAGGGGTTAAGCATGACGCCACCGGTATCGGCTATGTTGGGGTAGGCTATGTAAAAGAGGTTAAAGGGATCAATATTTTAAAGGTTGCCTCTGCCCCTAATGGATACTACTCCAGTCCTCTGAATACCCAAGATGTTAAAAGCGGTAAGTATCCTATCTCCCGCACCCTTAATCAGTATGTCAATGGTTCGCCCAAAGGGAAGGTTAAGGCCTTCATTGATTTTGAATTGAGTGCCGAGGGACAAAAGATTGTTGAGGAAGAAGGATTTTTCCCGGTTTCCAATATAGAGTTGCATTCAAAATGATAACAACCCCCTTATTCCCCCTTAACAAAGGGGGATAGGGGGTTGTAACCAGTTAGAATAAGAGGAGCCTGTAGAAGATGAAAAACCTAAAAGAAAGGTCTATCCACGGGCTCTTTTTATTAAACGGAATCTTTGTGGTAACCGTCCTGCTGGGAATATTTTTCCTATTGGTTTTTACTGCGATTCCCGCCTTCAGGGAAATCAAACTTACCGAATTTCTTTTCTCCGCAGACTGGAACCCCACCTCTTACTATAAAGCCTCTTACGGGATAGTTGCCATGATAGTTAGCACCTTTATGGTAACAATAGGGGCGCTGATAATAGCTGTCCCGATAGGGATAGGAACGGCGGCCTACCTGTCAGATGTGGCCAGCCCGGGGGTAAGGGAGATTGCCAAACCTGTCATTGAGATATTGGCCGGGATACCTTCGGTTGTTATAGGATTTTTGGGTATTGTCCTGGTCGGCCCTTTTCTGGCCAAACTGTTTGGGCTAAACAACGGTTTGAACGCTCTGAATGGAGCTATTCTATTGGCTGTTATGGCCCTTCCGACCATTATAAGCCTGTCGGAGGATGCCCTTAAGAGTGTTCCGACAACATATCAGCAGGCCTCACTCGCTTTAGGGGCCTCCCATTGGCAGACGCTTATCAGGATCAAAATTCCGGCCGCCTTGTCTGGCATATTGGCCGCAGTAATGCTCGGTATGGGAAGGGCTATAGGGGAGACAATGACCGTCCTCATGGCCACAGGATGCGCCCCGGCCATGCCGGGAAGTTTTTTTGATTCGGTTCGGACCATGACCTCAACCATCGCCATTGAGTTAGGAGAGGTTCCCTATAACACCACCCACTATTACGCCCTTTTCGGCATTGCCTTAACCCTGTTTATAATCACCTTCTCCATAAACATGGTCTCCGATATTATCCTGCATAAACAGCAAAGGCTGACCAAATGAATAAGAAAAAGGTAACAGAGTTTATCGGTTTTGCCCTGCTAAGGTTATCTATAGCCATGGTAGGCCTGATACTGATAATCATCCTCTACGATATTATCAGCCGGGGGGCCGGAAAAATATCCTGGGAATTCCTTACCACCATGCCCAAAAACGGGATGACCGAGGGGGGGATACTTCCGGCGATTGTCGGGACATTTATAGTTACGGTCATTACGGCCATTCTGGCAGTCCCCCTCGGTATGGGGTGTGCCATCTACCTAAATGAATATGCCAAAGATAATCTGATAACAAGGATTATCAGAATGTCTATCCGCAACCTCTCCGGCGTCCCCTCAATAGTCTATGGCCTGTTTGGGGTAATCCTTTTTGTTCAATTGATGCATCTGGGAACCTCTATCCTCTCATCAGGCCTGACCTTGGGACTTATGACCTTGCCCTGGACAATTACCGCCAGCGAAGAGGCCTTAAAGAATGTCCCAAATTCATACCGGGAAGGGGCGTTGGCCCTGGGAGCCTCAAAATGGCAGACCATTAGCACCAATGTCCTCCCCTATGCGGTTCCCGGCATGCTCACCGGAACCATCCTGGGGCTGGCCAGGGCGGCCGGCGAGACCGCCCCGATACTCTTCACCGGAGCGGCCTTTTATTTGCCATTCCTGCCAAAATCTCTTTCCAGCCAGTTTATGGCCTTGCCGTATCACCTCTATATAATGTCAACCCAGCACCATGCCATAGATAAGGTCCGCCCTATTGCCTACGCAACGGCCCTTGTCCTGATAGTCCTGGTCTTTACCATAAACCTGTCCGCTATCGCCCTCAGATACCGGTTGAGAAAACGGAGAATGGAATAGAAAAATGAATATCAAGATAAAATCGGAAAACTTCAGCTTCTACTACGATGAGGTCAAGGCCCTTAAAAATGTCTCCATGGATATAATTAAAAATAAGGTTATCGGGATCATCGGCCCCTCAGGTTGCGGCAAATCTACCTTTCTCCGCAGCATAAACCGGATGAATGATTTAATACAAGGGGCAAGATGCGAGGGGACCCTGATGATAGACGGGAAGGACATCTACGCCCCTGATATAGACGTTGTCCGGATCAGAAGGCAGATAGGGATGGTCTTCCAAAAATCAAATCCTTTCCCCAAATCAATATTTGATAATGTGGCCTATGGCCTTAGAATAAACGGGGTAAAGGATAAAGACTATATACATCATAAGGTGGAGAAGAGCCTGAAGGATGCCGCCTTATGGAGCGAGGTGGAAAATAGGCTCTCTAAGAGCGCCTTCGACCTGTCGGGGGGGCAGCAGCAGAGACTCTGTATCGCCAGGGCGCTGGCGGTTGAGCCGGAGGTATTGCTCATGGATGAACCGGCCTCCGCCCTCGACCCCTCGTCTACCCTGAAGATAGAAGAGCTTATTCAGGAACTTAAAAAGAAATATACGATTATAATTGTTACCCACAATATGCAGCAGGCGGCCCGCATCTCCGACTATACAGCCTTCTTTATGACAGGGGAATTATTGGAGTATGATATTACAAGTAAGATTTTCACCAAACCGTCTAAAAAGATAACGGAAGATTATATAACCGGAAGATTCGGATAACAGAAAAGGGGGTTACTTATGAGAAGGCACTTCGACGAAGATTTGAAGGGATTGAATATGGATATCATAAAAATGGCCACCCTTGCGGAAGAGGCTATTTTCAAATCTATAGAGGCCCTGAAAAACAGGGACAGGGGATTGGCAGAATCCGTTGTGCTGGGGGATGCCAAGATTAACGATTTGGAGCTGCTGATCGAGGAAAAGATTATCGACCTTCTGGCCTTAAGACAACCACTGGCCCGAGATCTGAGATTCTTAACCACCGGTATGAAAATAAATGCCGAACTGGAAAGAATAGCCGACCTCGCTTCAAACATAGCCCGAATGGTTATAGAGCTCGTGGATAAACCGATATTAAAGCCCCTTATCGATATCCCCAAATTAAGCGACGTGGCCATTAAGATGGTCAAGGATAGTATCGATGCCTTTGTGGACAGTGATGAAAAATTGGCCAAAGAGGTCATGCTCTATGATTCCAGGGCAAACGCCCTAAGGAATTTGATCCAGGAAGAGCTTATCAATGATTATATGAGTAAGGACGCCTCAACCGTAACCAGGGGCATCCCCCTTCTTCTGATTACCCGCTCTTTAGAGAGGATCTGCGATCATGCCACTAACATCGCTGAAAACGTGGTTTATATGATTAATGCTAAGGTCTTACGGCATAATTATCAATACCTCGAGAATGATGCCGACAAAGAGTAGCCCACAAAAACCTTAACGAGAAGGTTTCAATCTTTCTCCTCCACGCAAATCTTCTATCTACTGATAGAATGACAGGGGTAGATACCAACATGACCAATAGCAATTCCTTCGTGGGAAGTAGAAGGGGATAAACACGTTTATCAATATGGGAGGAAGCAGATGGAACATATGAAGGAAGGCACTCATCACGAGGGACATAGGCATATGCCTGCTGAACACGGCGAACATGCCGGCGGGGGACACGCCTCTCATCATGCCCACATGGTAGCTGACTTTAAGAAGAGGTTCTGGATATCGTTGCTCCTTACCCTGCCAATAATAACTCTTTCGCCGATGATTCAAAAGTTTCTCGGGCTGGGGGAGGCTATAAAATTTCGGGGAGATTTATACCTTCTCTTCTTCCTTTCCACCGTGGTCTTCTTTTATGGGGGCTATCCTTTCCTCAAAGGGTTTTTTGAGGAAATAAAAAACAAACTACCCGGAATGATGACCCTTATTGCCGTAGCCATCACTACAGCCTATCTATACAGTAGTGCGGTTGTATTTGGACTTAGTGGAAAAATGTTTTTCTGGGAGCTGGTTACCCTCGTTGACATTATGCTTCTTGGACACTGGATAGAGATGAAATCGGTCATGGGGGCATCACGGGCACTTGAAGAATTGGTCAAACTGATGCCACAGGATGCCCATAAAATCATGCCGGATGGGAGCGTCAAAGATGTCCCTCTGAGCGAATTAGAGGTCGATGACAAAATTATTATAAAGCCGGGCGAAAAAATCCCCGCTGACGGAGACATTATTGAAGGAACAAGTTCTGTCAATGAGGCTATGTTGACCGGAGAATCGAAGCCTGTATCAAAAAAAGAGGGGGGGAAGGTTATAGGAGGTTCAATCAATGGTGAAGGGTCGCTGACCGTAGTTATCAAAAAAACAGGCAAGGACTCTTTTTTGTCGCAGATTATCAACCTAGTTCGGGAGGCCCAGCAGAGCAAGTCTAAAACACAGGATTTGGCCAATCGTACCGCTTTGTGGCTGACAATAATAGCCTTAAGCTGTGGGGCGTTAACGCTTTTTATATGGCTTTTCCTGATGAATAAAGATTTTGCCTTTGCCCTTGAAAGGGCCGTAACGGTTATGGTCATCACCTGCCCTCACGCTTTAGGCTTGGCAGTTCCGCTTGTTGTGGCCGTTTCAACCGCTCTAGCCGCAGGGAACGGATTGCTGATACGAAATAGGGCGGCCTTTGAAAGGGCACGGAATATAGATGCCATAATATTCGACAAAACGGGAACTTTAACCGAAGGTAAATTTGGGGTTACAGATAAAATCATCCTTACCAACGACCTTAACGAGGAGGAACTTTTAAAATACGCCGCTTCGGTAGAGGCTCACTCCGAACATCCAATAGCCGCAGGGATAGTCTCCGCATCAGGGGAAACCTTTCCCGTTGAGGGATTCAGTGCCATAACAGGAAAAGGAGCCGAGGGGGTAGTCAATGGCAAAAATGTTAAGGTTGTCAGCCCCGGTTATCTGAGAGAAAAAAATATATCCGTGGATAATGAGAAAATAAAACAACTTTTCTCACAAGGCAAAACGGTTGTATTTGTCATTATAAACGACCAGCTTCAGGGGGCTATCGCCCTGGCCGACATTATTAGACCGGAATCAAAGAAGGCTATTGAAATGTTCAGAGGTATGGGGATTAAGTGCATGATGCTGACCGGAGACAACAAACAGGTCGCCCAATGGGTCTCCGAAGAGATAGGTCTGGATGAGTATTTTGCCGAGGTATTACCCCATGAAAAATCATCAAAAGTAAGGGAGATTCAAGAGAGGGGATTGATAGTCGCTATGACGGGGGACGGGGTTAACGATGCGCCAGCCCTAGCCCAAGCAGATGTGGGTATCGCCATTGGCGCAGGGACAGATGTGGCCGTAGAGACAGCCGATATTATTCTCGTTAAGAGCAACCCTCTTGATGCTGTGGCAATTATTGGCCTTGCTAGGGCCACCTATAGAAAGATGATTCAAAATTTGGTATGGGCGACAGGATATAATGCCGTGGCTATTCCCCTCGCCGCGGGAGCCCTTTATAAGTTTGGCATACTACTCAGTCCGGCTGTGGGGGCCGTCTTTATGTCTTTAAGCACGGTCATTGTTGCCGTCAATGCCCGTTTTCTGAGACTTCCAAAACAGGAGTAAATTGGTGATATAATGCGGGCATAAACAATGTATCTGGTAAACCTAAAACGGGGAGGGGTAAAATGGGATATATGGCCGGCGGGGAACATATGATGGGTGGCGGTTCTATGTTAGTAGGCGGTGCGGTTTTTGTCTGGTTTATCGTTTTCACGGTATTGGTAGTTCTGAAATTAGACAGGATTGTCAAACTCCTTGAAAAGGAATAGGGATTTCCACAACCCGCATTAAAATACCAAAAAACGTGGAGAGGGATTCACCCCCCTCTACGTTTTTTGCTTCAATAAATCGCCGTTGCTCTGGTTATAAATTAGGATAGTTTTTAAGTGTCAATAAGATTAAATAGTTCCAAAAAATCACCCAGACTGGTCTACATAAAGACCTTCGGCTGTCAGATGAATAACTATGACTCCGAAATAATGGCCGGGGTGTTGACCGCTCACGGGCATAAAATGACAGATAATCCCTCCGAGGCGGATATTATACTCCTGAATACCTGCAGCATAAGGGATAAGGCGGAACAGAAGGTCTATAGCCAGGTTGGCCGGTACCGACCCTACAAGGATAAGAATCAAAACCTTATCATCGGTGTAGGTGGCTGTGTCGGGCAGTTGGTTGGGAATGATATTCTTAAAAAGGCCCCTCTGATAGACCTGGTATTCGGAACATCAAACATAGATAAACTCCCACAGTTTCTAGATTACATAAATTACAGTGGAGAGAGAATCAGCCGTATAGATAAAGCAGAGGAGTGGACCGACAAAGATATCCCAATCTCCCGTAATACAACCAAGAGCGGCTGGGTATCTATAATGCGCGGCTGTAACAACTTCTGCGCCTACTGTGTCGTCCCCTACGCCAGAGGGCGGGAAAGAAGCCGGGCTCACCAAGATATTTTAAAAGAGATAGAAGAGTTGGTCCGGTCGGGACATAGTGAGGTTACGCTTCTTGGCCAAAACGTCAATTCTTACGGGAAAGGCAAGGAAGATGAGATTTCCTTCCCACAACTCCTAAGGTTAGCTAATCAGATAGAAGGTATTGAGAGGATCAGGTTTGTAACCTCTCATCCGAAAGATTTTTCTCCCGAGCTGGTTGAGGCTATGAAACTTGAGAAGATTTGCGAAACAATCCACCTCCCCCTCCAATCAGGTTCAGACCATATCCTTAATAGGATGAACCGGGGATATACGGCTACTCAATATAGGTCTAAGGTAGATATGGCCAGAAGGGAGATTGCCGGGCTTACCATAACAACAGATATCATTGTCGGATTTCCGGGGGAGACGGAGGAAGATTTTGCCAAGACCAGGGATATGGTCAAAGAGATAGGGTATGACAGCATGTTTCTCTTCAAATACTCGGTTCGTCCGGGAACTGCCGCGGCTGATTTTGACCAACAGATAGATGAGAAGACGAAACAGAAACGCCTTGAAGAGATATTGAATATACAGAATCAGATTACTCTCGAAAAAAACCGGGCCTATGAGGGGAAAGTTGTAGAGGTTATGGTTGAGGGGCCAAGTCAGGACAAAAAAGACATAATGATAGGCAAAACAAGGGGGAATAAGGTTGTCCTTTTCCCGTCTGCCGACGGGATCAGAGAAGGTGATTTGATTAAGATTAAAATTGATAAGGGGAGGCTATACGGGCTGGACGGCGAAGTTGCCTAATATTTAATCATGGGAGGGATCTTCTGATGGATGAGAACTCAAAACAATTTTACGATACCTTAGTCTCAAGAAGTAGTGTCAGAGTTTATCAGGATAGGGAGATAGAAGAAGAGAAGATAGCCCTACTCCTTGAAACCTTGCGACTCTCCCAGAGTGCAGCCAACCGACAACCTTGGCACTTTATCCTTCTTAAAAAGGGGGAGGAGAGGAAAGGCTTTGAAGAATTGCTCCATAGAGAAACATTCAAAAAAGCACCTCTAATTTTAGTCGCCTGCGCCGATCCTGATTCCGGTTGGGAGCGTAAATATGATGGTGAAAGGTATGCGGTGGTCGATGTAACCATAGCGGTAACCGATATGATTGCCGTGGCCAACTCGCTAGGTCTGGGGACGTGCTGGATAGCCTCTTTTGATCCCCCAAGGTTGAAAGAGGTTTTAGGGATACCGGATAATATTGTTCCGGTGGGAATCATTACTATAGGCTATTCGGACGAAAGTGAAGAAAAGGGAGAAACAGTGAGAAAATCGCTGAAAGAGATAATCCACTACGATAGGTGGTAAATATTAAAACTGATTTTTTCTCTAAACACGCCATCTCATTTTTAGGATTGAAATAGGTTGGGTGAGGATAAAAGCCTAAAGCATGTCTGAGCGAAGCGAGTTCTTTAGGCTCCGAGACCAACCGTAATTTCAAGCCGTAAAAAAAATGAGCAGGCCGTCATTCTTTCCTCCATTTCTTGGACGAGCAAGAAAGGGAGAAGAAAAATTATTTCCCCTTGACCAGTTGGTTTATCTCTTTGGCCTGTTTCAATATAGCCGCCAGATCATCCAACCTAATCATATTAGGCCCATCACTCGGTGATTTGGATGGATCGGGATGCACCTCAAGGAAGAGACCATCACACCCTACCGCCATCGCCCCTCTGACAAGATAGGGAACAAACTGGCTATCCCCTGATGTTTTATCTCCGCCGCCGCCAGGTCTTTGAACCGAATGGGTAGCATCAAATATAACCGGATAACCATAATCGCGCATTATAGGGAGTGACCTAAAATCTACCACCAGGTTGTTATAGCCAAATGAGGTTCCCCTCTCGGTAATTATAATATTTTTATTCCCGGTAGAGATGGCCTTATTGATAATATTCCCAACATCATTAGGGGCCAGAAACTGCCCCTTCTTGATATTAACGGCCAGGCCTGTTGCGGCGGCCTTTAAGATAAGGTCTGTCTGGCGGCAGAGAAAGGCGGGAATTTGGAGGATATCAAGGACTTCAGCGGCTTGGTCTACCTCCCCTGCCTCGTGGACATCGGAAACAACGGGAATATTAAAGGTCTCTTTAACCTTCTTGAGTATCTGCAACCCTTTTTTAAGTCCGGGACCACGGTAGGCGGCTACCGATGTTCGATTGGCCTTGTCGTAGGAGGCCTTAAATATAAGGGGAAGACCTGCCTCGGCGCATATATCCACTAGACGTTCGGCTATATTGAGGGCAGAGAGTTCATCCTCCAAGACACACGGCCCGGCAATAATAACCGGCAGGGCTCCTCCAAACTTGACATCACCGACCGAAACAACATTCATATCCCTGACGCCTTACTAAGTACTGAATTAGCCATAGAGGCCTTAACAAAAGCTGCAAAGAGAGGGTGCGGTTTGCGTGGTGTTGATTTGAACTCAGGGTGGTACTGAACAGCCAGAAACCAAGGGTGCTCCGGTATCTCAACTATCTCAACCAGATTCGCATCCGGGGAAAGGCCGCTAAATTTGAGACCGGCCTCATCCAACTGAATCCGATATTGATTATTAAACTCATACCTGTGGCGATGGCGTTCACAAATCTCCCGCACACCATAGGCCTCAAAGGCCTTTGTATCCTTCCGCAGCTTACAGGGGTAGGAGCCAAGCCTCATGGTCCCCCCCTTATGTGTCTCTTTTGCCTGATCAGGGAGGAAGTCTATGACGGGATGAATTGTATCAGGATTCATCTCGCTACTATTAGCCTCTTTAATACCGCACTTGTTTCGGGCATATTCAATAACAGCACAATGGAGACCGAGGCATATCCCGAAGAAGGGGATATTTTTGGTACGGGCATACCCAACAGCTGATATCTTCCCCTCCATCCCTCTCTGTCCGAAACCACCCGGAACAAGGATACCATCAAGTCCGCTGAGAATCTTCTCCTCTCCCTCTTTCTCTATATCTTCGGCCTCTACCCAACGTAAGTTTACACGGCAGTTATTGGCCAGACCTCCATGATTGAGCGCCTCATAAAGGCTCTTATAAGACTCCTTGAGCTCTACATATTTGCCTATTATTCCAATCGTTACATCATAGGCGGGGTTTTTAATCTTGTTGCTTATCTCCTCCCACATGGTTAGATCAATGGGGCAGGCATTGGTGAGCTGCAGCTTCTTGACAATAAGATCATCCAGTCCCTCATCGTGAAAGATCAGCGGGACATCATATATCGACTTAACATCTCTGGCTGTAATAACCTCATTCTTCTCCATATTGCAGAAGAGTCCAAGCTTGGCCTTAACTGGTTCGGTGAGTTGGCACTTGGTACGGCAGAGGAGTATATCGGGCTGAATACCGATTGCCCTGAGAGACTTAACACTATGTTGGGTGGGCTTTGTCTTTAATTCATCGGCAGTCTCGATGTAAGGGACAAGGGTTACATGGGCATAGAGGACATTTTCTCTACCAATATCGAACCTAAACTGCCTTATAGCCTCAAGAAATGGGAGGCTCTCTATGTCTCCAACCGTTCCTCCGATTTCGCAGATAACAAGGTCAAAATCTTCTGCAACCTCCATTATTCTTTTCTTTATCTCATCTGAGATATGCGGAACAACCTGAACAGTGGCCCCAAGGTATTCTCCTCTTCTCTCCCTATCTATAACGGTCTTGTAGACCATCCCTGTGGTGACGTTATTTTTGGCCCCCATTGGGGTACTGACAAAACGCTCGTAGTGTCCCAGGTCGAGATCGGTCTCGGCACCATCTTCGGTAACATATACCTCTCCATGCTGATATGGATTCATTGTCCCCGGGTCAACATTTATATAAGGATCCATCTTGATATGGGTTACCTTAAGACCCCTCGCCTCTAGCAAAGCGCCTATCGAAGAGGCAGAGATCCCTTTACCAAGAGAAGATAAAACTCCGCCGGTTACGAAAATAAATTTTGCCAATAGATCCTCCTAATGCAACATTTAATAATTAATTAAAAATCTTACCCCTCAATATCTTCTCTGCCGTCTCAAGATCTTCAGGGGTATCAATTCCTACGCCTTCATAATCTGTAAAAACCACTCTTATCCTATAGCCATTTTCTATTGCGCGCAACTGCTCTAATTTTTCCGCCTGCTCCAAAACTGACTCCTGGAGAGAATTAAAGACCGGTAGAAAATCGGCTCTATAGACATACAAACCTATGTGCTTACGATAGATGGAGGTAATGTCCGATACCCCGGCCCCATCACGCAAGAAGGGGATAGGGAGGCGGGAGAAATATATGGCAAACCCCTTTTTGTCAACAATGACCTTAACGATATTGCGACTGTTAAGCTCCTCGTCATCCTTTATCTTGGCGCAGATGGTCCCCATCGGTATAGAGCTATCCTCCACAAGGGGCCAAACCGCCTGGTCTATAATATCCCCCCTTATCAGAGGTTCATCCCCCTGAATATTGACCACAAGGTCGGCCTCAATCTTACGGGCCACCTCGGCCACACGGTCGGTCCCTGTTTTGTGGTCAGGGGAGGTCATCATAGCCTCTCCGCCAAAGGACTCAACCGCCACTTTTATCCTCTCGTCGTCGGTGGCCACAACAACCCTGGTGATCAGCTTCGATTGCTTGGCTCCTTCCCAGACATATTGTATGATTGGCTTACCTAATATCTCCTTAAGGGGCTTACCCGGAAACCTTGTTGAGGTATACCTGGCTGGTATAACCCCCAGAATATTTAAATCGGTAGACATTTGTGACAATAAACCCTATTAAGTAAAATAAAAATACGCCCGGCAGACCGGTCAGGCCTGTTGCCTAAGCGTAATAAATTGTACTACGGTGTGGACAGCAGAGAGACTATCCTAATGATGGTAGGTCTAATATCCTTGCGGTGCGAGACTATATCCACCATCCCCTTCTCTCTCATAAACTCCGCCCTCTGAAATCCTTCAGGTAGTTTCTTTTTAATGGTCTGTTCTATAACCCTGGGGCCGGCAAATCCGATCAGGGCATCCCTTTCAGCAATGATAACATCGCCAAGCATGGCAAAACTTGCAGTAACCCCCCCCATGGTCGGATTGGTAAGAACGGAGATAAATAGTAACCCTGCCTCAGACATCTCGGCAATGGCCGCCGAGGTTTTGGCCATCTGCATAAGAGAGATAATTCCCTCCTGCATCCTCGCCCCCCCTGAACAGGCAAAGATAATTAGGGGGGTCTTCTCCTCTATGGCCCTTTCGGCTGACCGGACAATCTTCTCCCCCACTACAGACCCCATACTCCCCCCCATAAACTTAAACTCCAAGGCAGCGATTTGAGTCCGCATTCCGCCAACATAGGCCCGGCCGGAAATAATGGCGTCCTTCAGCCCTGTCTTCTTAGCGCTGGTCTTGAGGCGTTCCGTATATTTTCTACTATCCTTAAAGTTGAGTATATCGACCGGCGTAAGATTTGCGTCGAACTCCACAAAGCTCCCCGGATCAACTACGCTTTGGATTCGTTCAGCCGCCGGAAGATAGTGGTGGTGCTCACACTTGGGGCAGACATTCATATTGTTTTCGAGCTCTGTCTTGTAGATAATCTCGCGGCATTTCTCGCATTTTACCCACACCCCCTCAGGTATCTTTAACTTCTTAACCGTCAGGGCATCCTTAGGCTCTCTCTTTCTAATAAACCATGACATCTAAACATTCTCCTCTACGAGGGGTCTTCTATTAACCCTTCTTTTGCTTCTTGCCTGGCGGGATAGCTGCTACCTTGTTCAGGGCGTTCAGGTAGGCCCTGACACTCCCCTCGATTATATCGGTACTGATCCCTCGGCCTAAAACGGACTTGTCATTAAAGACAACCTTGAGGTTCACCTCCCCCATGGCATCTTTGCCTCCGGTTACGGCCTTTATGACATACGACTCCAGTTTGCCGGGTATTCCCGTTATCCGGTCTATGGCCTTAAAGGAGGCATCTATCGGTCCGTCCCCTATGGCGGCATCCTGTAATATAAGTTCGCCATTCTTAAGCCGGACAGTAGAGGTGGCCATCGTTGTATTCCCTGATGTTGTATGGAGATATTCCAAGGAGAAGACCTCTTCAACCTTGTTGATCTCATCTTCGGCGATAGCCCTTAAATCCTCATCAAATATCTCTTTTTTTCTATCGGCCAAGTCCTTAAATCTTACGAAGGCAAGGTTAAGCTCTTTCGGCTTCAGCTGTATCCCTAATTTCTCAAGCCTCTCCGAGAAGGCGTGCCTGCCCGAGTGCTTACCAAGGACGAGACGATTCTGCTGCAGGCCGATCGACTCAGGGGTCATTATCTCATAGGTTGTCTTTTCCTTAAGTACACCGTCCTGATGAATCCCCGCCTCATGGGCAAAGGCATTCCTCCCGACCACCGCCTTATTCGGTTGAACATCTACCCCGGTTATCGAGGTGAGGAGACGGCTCGTCTTATATATCTCTTCCGTCTTTACCCCGGTCGTAATCCCCAAAAGGTCTTTACGCACCTTAAGGGCCATAACAAGCTCCTCCAACGAGGCATTACCCGCCCTTTCTCCGATACCATTTATGGTGCATTCAACCTGCCTGGCCCCATTCTGGATGGCGGCCAGCGAGTTGGCCACAGCCAGACCAAGGTCGTTGTGGCAATGGACACTAATAACAGCCTTATCTATATTAGGAACACGTGAACGAATCTGGGCTATCAAGGCCCCAAACTCATAGGGGATGGTATAACCAACCGTATCGGGGATGTTAACCGTCTTGGCCCCGGCATCTATAACCGCTTCAATAACCTCGGCCAGGTAGGCAATATCGCTCCGGCCGGCATCTTCGGCCGAAAACTCCACATCATCCGTATATTTCAAGGCGTGGCGGACGCCGGCGATGGCATCGGCCAACACCTCGCTTCGAGTCTTCTTCAGCTTGTATTTCAGGTGCAAATCGGAGGTGGCCACAAAGGTGTGTATCCTCTTCTTCTTGGCCGGCTCCAGGGCCTCGGCCGCCCTATCGATATCCTTCTTAAGGACACGGGCCAAAGCGGCTATGGTTGGCCCCCTGACCTGTTTGGCTATCTGACGAACCGCCTCAAAATCCCCTACCGAGGCAATCGGGAAACCAGCCTCAATAATATCAACCTTAAGTCTGGCCAACTGTTTCCCCAGCCTAACCTTCTCTTCTATATTCATGCTGCAGCCGGGAGACTGTTCCCCGTCGCGCAGAGTTGTATCAAATATAAATACCCTAGACATCTTTAATCCTCATAAAAAGGCCATAATCGCAAACTACTTACAAACGATAATCAGTACCCCTCTTTTAAGCTGCCATTTTACCATAAAGAAGGATATTTTACCCGAATCATACCGCCCGAAGATATTTTGAAGGAGGGTCTTGGGCCCGAGTTCGGAGTTGCATTCAAAATGATTACAACCCCCTATCCCCCTTAACAAAGGGGGATAGGGGGTTGTATGTTGAGGAGCTGATCCCGAACAAGTCGGGACAAGCTCTGCAACACAGTTAGGGTTTGAATGCGACTTCGTATTAAAGATTGAGAAAGGCGGCCGCCGCCGAGATTGCCTCAAACAGACTTGAGGGATCAGCCACCCCTTGCCCGGCTATATCGTAGGCCGTTCCATGGTCAACCGAGGTACGGATAAAGGGAAGCCCTATCGTCACATTAACCGCCTTACCAAAGGCGGCCATCTTGATTGGAATCAACCCCTGATCATGGTACATCACCACAACTACATCATATTTCTTTCTATTCTTCTCGGCAAAAAGGGAGTCGGCCGGGTATGGGCCGGAGACATCTATCCCCTCTTCAGCTGTCTCTTCTATGGCCGGGGCTATAATATTAATCTCCTCATAGCCAAAAAGTCCCCCCTCTCCGCCATGCGGGTTTAGGGCAGTTACGGCTATTTTAGGCCGAGCAGGTAACCAACCAGTAAGAACCCTATCGGTCAGCCTTATAATTCTCAAAACTCCATCCTTGGTAATCGCCTTGGGCAGGTCTGATATGGCCAGGTGTGTTGTGACCAAAACAACCCTAACGCCTCCCCCCTGAAGAAGCATCGCATAATCGGTGGTATCGGTAAGATCGGCCAACATCTCCGTATGGCCGGCATAATGATATCCCCCCATATTGAGGGCCTCTTTATTGATGGGGCAGGTCGTAACGGCACCTACCAACCCCGACGAAGCAAGTTCTACGGCCTTGATGATATATTCGGCCGAGGCCCTTCCTCCTATCGGACCGGCTACTCCAATTTTGAGATCCCGCGGGACGTTGTCAAGGTCAATTACGTTGATTACCCCTTTGCCTGAAGGGGATAGTAATGTCTCATCGATTCTTTTTATAGTTACATCGACAGATAGTTTATCAGCTACATCGGCCAAATGTCGGGCATCCCCTATAACCACCACCCCCGCCCCAACTGGAAATGCCCTATCCGCAAATAGTTTTACTATAATCTCAGCCCCTATTCCGGCCGGGTCTCCCATAGTCAGGGCAATAAAAGGATTTTGCTTCATCAAGTAGGTTCCTAAAGATTTGATTAAAAGGAATTGTACCCCCTGCTGGTCTTATTATACAGATATTATACGGAGCGGCAGAAAAAAGTAGACCGAGGATAAACAAAGGGATATAAATTTATGTCGCTCTGTATACTTACTATCAGAAAATAGAGAGAAGAAAAGAAAAAGGGTCATGACTAGAACAGAGGACAC
>JAHJSF010000127.1 GCA_018830405.1 Nitrospinota bacterium
ATAATTCACAGGGAAAGGAGGTCAACAATTCTGATAAGAAAGCCGCTTAATATCAAGTAGCTGCAAACAGGACAGTTTATTTGCTACAAAACCGGACAATTCTATTTGTTGACAACACTTTTTTTATTGGAAAAAGTCTATCCATACGGAGTTGTATTCAAAATGATAACAACCCCCCTCCTGCCTCCCCCAGCAAGTGGGGGAGGGGTAAGGAAGGGAATAACTATAGGGCCAGGAGGAAGCGACGCAGGCACACAACCCCCTATCCCCCTTTGTTAAGGTAAGGGGGAATAAGGGGGCTAACCCTCGTATCAAAACCGCTCAATCATATGCGCCTCAATATCCACCTCCAGCGAGCGTCCCAACATATCAACCGAAACAACAAGTTTTCCTCTCTCTTTGCCAGCCCCGACAAAGTAGCCGGTAGCTCCCAGCATGGAACCTTCCTTTACCACAACCATGTCCCCCTCGTTAAGATAGGGGTGAGGACGTGGGACATAACCGGAATCAACTATTTTTTTAACGCTGTCTATCTGCTCATCGGGTATAGGTGCGGCATATTTAGAGGCGCTGCCTAGAATATTGGCCACGCCAAAGACCTTCAATATGGCCAAACGTGATTCGTAGGCCATAACGCACCTTACAAACAGATAACCTGAAAAGAGGGGCCTTTTAACCTCTCTCTTCCTATCCTTCCATCTACTCAAAACAGAAACGGTCGGATAAAAGACCTCAAACCCCCTATCGGTTAAGGCATCAGAGACCTTGGCCTCATGGCGGCTACGAGTCCTTACGGCATACCAGCATGAATCATCTGTCTTATCATTGCTCTGAGTCATCGCTCGGGACATATATGGGCATAACGATAAACTTAGAACTATCATCTCCGGCGGGGGTTAATATAACCGGTTTGCCGGGTCCGTTAAGCAAGAGTAACATCTTATCTTCTTCAACAGTTGCTAGAATATCCAGTATATATTTAGAGTTGATACCGATAGTAATCGGCTCTCCCTTGTATTTGACATCCAAGACCTCTTTGGCCTCACCTATCTCGGCGGCCTGAGAAATCAGTTCAATCTCCCCCTCCCTTAACTTTAGGGTAATAACACTTGACCTCTCGTCCGACATTACCGAGACCCTCTTCAAGGTATGGGCCAAGGCCTCCTTATCAACAAGAACCTCCCGTTCAAACTTGCTCGGCATTACACCTCTATAGTCAGGAAACTGCCCCTCCTGCAAAAGTCTTGATACCAGAATAAGATTCCCCTTTCTGAATATGGCCTGATTCTCATAGACGCTGAAGAGAACAGCCTCCTCCCCATCATCGATAAATTTAAGTAATTCGGCCGAGGTCTTTCTGGAAAGTATAAAATGATCCCCCTCATTGGATTTGGGGGAACAGTTCGTTTGGATATAGGAGAGCCGATGGGTATCGGTTGAAACCATGGTCACCGAATCAGCGGCTATCTCGAGCAGGGTACCGTTAAGGGCCAACCTTGTTTCATCAGTGGCCACAGAAAATATCGTTTTTCTTATCATATCCCTCAAGACCTTAGGCTCAAAGCTGACGATATATTCATCACCATAGGAAGGGAAAGAGGGGTAAAGCTCGGCCGACATATAGGCCAGCCTCGACTCGTACCTATTACAGATTATCTTGAGCCAGTTGGCGGTATCTTCCGCGCCAGGCTCATCGCTTGATATGGTAATAGTCCCTTCCGGCAACTCCCTGGTAAGATCAAACAATTTTCTGGCCGGAACTGTAAAGCTTCCCGGTTTCTTAGTAGCACAGGGATAAAAACCCTTTATGCCTACTTCAAGGTCGGTGGCATATATCCATATTCCATCCTCAACCATCTCGACCAATATGTTGGATAAAATAGGGATCGCCTTCTTAGAATCTACAACACCTTGAACCCTTTGCAGCCCCTTCAATAAATCACTTCTCTGAATCGTTAATTCCATAACCTTCCCCTATTATAAGATTGATTTATAATTCTCAGTATACCAGTGCTTAATTGCATAAATCTTGCTGTAGCCGACCAGCCTTTGGCGTGCCCGGCTTTGTCGTCAATCCTCGCCATAGGCCCTGTGCTATGGCTGCGGTTGTCTTCGTGCCAGTCACACCAAATTCTCGGTCTTGATACTGACGCAGAATTATGCAACTAAACACTAGCCGGATACCTTACTGTCTAGGCTGTATAAAAACGAATCGGATATAACACTACCTGAAACCGTGTGGCCATCGGTAGGCACTTCAAAACCATAGGGGTAGATATAAATCGCCGTATCTATTCCGATATATTCGGTCAGTCTCATTATCACATTATCATCAACTGCTATACACCCCTTGGTAAACATCCTATTCGCAACTCCCCCTATTCCGTGGATCCATATATTTGAACCTGTTTTCCCCGCCTTCAGATCCATTTCATTGGGATAGTTCAATACAAAAGCGTAGGGACCGTACATGGGCGGAAGATCCTTATCCTCCTTTATCTCCACTATTTTGTAGACCCCTCTGGGGGTTTTAAGATCTCCCTCTCTCTCCTTATCTCCACCCTTCTCTCCTATGATTATAGGAAACTTTTCCCTTACGACATAATCTTTGTCTAGGATAAAGAGAACCCTCTGTTTCTTATCAATAACAATCTTATAGGCCGGCCTAATAAGGGCCAGTGCTTTTTCAGAAATGTTGGGTTTAAAGGAAAGCAATTCTTCAACAACTCCCCCGCTCTTCCCTTCTCTAAGGATAGATGTTATTCCCAATATATCATTCCCTCTATATATACTCCCCAAACTTATTGTGGCTGTGGCAAAGAATAAGAAGGCTATAAAGGCAACTCCCCCATACGATACCCTCCCGCTCTCACGGAAGGCCTTCCTGATTGCCAAATTGGACCGGTATGTTCTTATCTTATACCAGCCCTCAAATAACTTGAGGCGTATGAACTGTTTTATTGTAAAAAACATATTTGGAGCCCCCGATATTTAAAAGAGCCGAAGAGAAACTTTACCGATCAGCCCCCGGCCTATTTGCTGCCTAAGAGAAAAGATATCAGATTATAGGCCTGAAATAAAACAAGATGTAATCAAAAAGGTGTTGGGTTCATTATAACATTGGTCAAATCGTCAATTAATAGACAACACAAGAAATAATGCGGCCATTAATATTCTACCGCAACAAGGAATAACCCTTCGGGATGGGCTGTTTGACCTGCTTGGCAACGGTCTTTTGACTCCAATATTTCCTTCATCGTAGAGGGGGGTATCCTGCCGCTGCCAACCTGAACAAGTGTCCCCACTATGTTTCTTATCATCTGCTTTAAAAATCCGTTAGCGGCCAACCAAAATATTATCCGGTCATCATCTGTTTCTATATCCAGCCTCGTCAATTTTCTCACATAGCTTTTGGCATTAGAGGTTGAGGAACAGAATGCTCCGAAATCGTGTTCTCCAACCAGACATAGGGAGCCCTCTCTCATCTTGGCCAGATCAAGCCTTTTGGGGATAAACCAACAAAATCGCCTCTCCAGGGCAGAGGGGAAGGAACGATTAAGGATTACATATTTGTATAGTTTGCTTTTCGCGGAGAAACGGGCATTAAATTCTGAATCAACCGTCTTAAGGTCGGTGATTACTATGTCATCCGGCAAAAGGGCATTGAAGCCTCTCATCAGCTTCTCATCTTTAAGGGAGGAAGATGTTTGGAAAGAGGCAACTTGGGCCAGGGCGTGAACACCAGCATCAGTACGCCCTGATGAGGTTATATGCACCTTTTCTCCGACCATTTTGGCCAGGGTAGATTCCATTACCTCTTGTATGGTAATAGCATTAGGTTGTATCTGCCAACCATGGTATCTGCTCCCCTCATATTCTATAACTATCTTGACGGTTCGCATATTTGGGGTGTATCAGATTGGCTCACTGTTTACAAACTGCGTCCCAACCCCTCTATCGGTTAGAACCTCATCCATGAAAGATTGGGCGCACCCCTTTATTATGTGGCATTTTCCGGTTCCCCCCTTTAGGGCGTTCAGGCAGGTCCTTACTTTGGGAATCATCCCTCCATGTATAACTCCCTCCCTTATCAATCTTTCCGCCTCGTCTATCTTCAGGGTCGGGATAAGTTTCCCCTCCACGTCTAATATCCCCTCAACATCGGTCATAAGGATAAGTTTTTCTGCCTTGATTGTTGAGGCAATAAGTTCGGCCACCGAATCAGCATTAACGTTGTATCCTATATCCCCCCCATTTTCCCCCGATACAATGGATGAGACAATAGCAATGGTATCCTCATCAAGGGCTTTAAGCATATCCTCTTTTATCTTGGAAGGTTTCCCCACATAGCCGAGAAATGGGTCTAAGGGAGTGGCCGTAATAAAACCGGAGTCTTTATTGAAAATAACCCCTTTATAACCGCGCTTCTCTATCTCCTCCTTTATCTTCAGGCTTACTTCGTTGAAGACCCTTCTGGCCAAGCTTAAGACCTCGGCCGAGGTTACCCTAAGGCCATCCTTCCATTCAACCTTGAGATTGCTTTTTTTCATCTCTTCGTTAAGGTGACGGGAACCCCCATGAACAAGTATCAGATTTATGCCAAGCTGTTTCAGAAATATGACATCCTCAATCAGGTATGGAAGCAGGTCAAGGTCATCAAGGATTGAGCCACCTATCTTTAGAACAAATCTCTTCCCTGAAAATATCTTTATGTAGGGAATCGCTTCCTCCAGGGCCGGCCCTTTAAGTCCATGCTTTACGGCCAGCTCCTTGGCGGCCCTTATCAACGTCAGCTGCGGCATATTACAGTCCCCTGCTACCAGTTAATTAAACTATTTCGATCTCTCTTTCTAACCAAACGATCCTTGAGGAAGGGGAGTTTCTGCATCTCTCCGCTATCCCCAATTCCTTTTAGGGTGAATACAATGAAAAATCTATTATCAGTTTCTGAGTTCGGATCGGAATAATCTATCCGGCGGTTAACCAGTTGATAGGTCACCTCCCAACATTGGGCCGTGTAGGTCAGGGCGTAATCATTTTCCAAGACACTCGAATTAAGCTCATCATAAAGCGTCCCTGTTTCAAACTTCCAGCTATTATCCAGCTTCAGCCCCAAACTGACAATATCTGTTATGTTCGACGGCTCCCCCGTTACATGATTGTTGGCCTCAACCCGTTCGAGCCTCCTTTCTAAGGCCAGATAGCCTCGGCCTGGAAAATCGAGATCAAATAGATAAGATTCTTTCTGGGTAATGTGGTCGTAGACGTCATAGCTGTTGGTGTAATTAAACGTAAGGGGAGGAATTATCTTGGTGGTCAGGGTGGTCTCTACATCTGAGAAGGGGCGTCTCGGATTATCGGCCGTATCTTCACTCTTGGCCTCCTCAAGGTCATAGCTCTGCTCCATCTTTAGTTTGGCAACCTCGTAGGCCACTCCCTTCCCTATCTTATTTAGAAGGGTGTTGGTGAGAGAATAGGTTACCTTGTTTGCAGGCTGGTCGGTTGAACCCAAGGCATCAATGGCATCAAAATTATAGGCGACCTGGTTTTTGATATCGCTACTGACACTGGATGAATGGGTATAGGCCACCTTCGGTTCCACCAGGTGTTTAACGGCCGAATCCCCAGACTTGAATATCCGATAAAATTTCGGCCCCGAGGCCTCCACCCCAAGTTCATAAAATTTCCTGTCAAAGGCCCCCCCGCTATTTCCATTGTCGTAATAGGTCTGCCTGACCGCAGCCGTTGGCGTTAGAGACAACCAAGGAAAGACAGGGGTGGGGAGAGACAGTTTTGGGTATATGTCTGTCCTGGTAACCCGGAAGGCGGCTTTTGTCCCCGCGCTGTCCTCTGTTTTTCTTTCGAATGTTTTGGCGGACGATTCCAGGCTAAAATAGAGGGGGCTTGAATATAGCTGTTCTTCCATGTTGCTGAAGGTAAAGGAGGGCATCTCGTCTATAGTCTCCTCCGTTCCGCTGTTTATACTCTCCTGTCTTCTGGCCAGGGCGTAGAGGTTTCTGACGCCACCCCAATTCTTGGAAAGAGACATATATGAGTCGGTGTTATTCCTTGTTTTGGCCTCAAGGTCGTAATACTCAAATTTGCGGTCTATTAAATTTGTTTTACTGACCTGGTCTATATGGATAACCCCCTTGGTGTTGCCGGGGAGATTCTGGTCATGGCGATAAAGGGCCTTCCAATATGTCGTCTCTGCATCCGTCTTCGGGTCGGTGTCCTCATAGTAGCTCCAGTTCAGGGTGCCGCGGCCGTCCCTGCTCAGGATATAGCGGTACTCGGTATCAAACCTATCCCCCCTGAGGAAGTTTTTTTGCCAGGCAATGGTAGCGTCCTGTGAATCGGATATAGCCCAGAAGAGGGTGTTTCCCAGGATATGTCCGTCTTCCCCCCCTCCGCTGAAGCTGGGCCGCAGTAATCCTGTTTGTCTTTTGGTCTTAACCGGAACAATTAAATAGGGGAGATAAAAGATGGGAACATCCCTTACCTTCAGTCTGGGATTATAGAGTTGGGCATACCCCTCGACCTGCATATTCGTACTGCTCGTGTCTATTCTCCAAGGGGCATTTTTACTGCAGCAGGTTGTCAGACCCCCGTTTTTGAGGCGGAACCTGTCTTCTGTAACCTTCTCTATCTCTTCCCCGTCGATATGATATATGGATGACACGATTCCATTACCGTCATACACTATCCACTTATCTTCCTTGGTATTGAAGTTTGCCCTGTCGGCAACAATATATTTCCCCTCATCCACCAGCAAGACATTCCCCGTCACCAAACCCTCTCCGGTTTTATTATCTATTCTGGCGAAATCCCCCATGATGATTTCTTCTTTGTGGTGTATCTCTACCTCCCCCTTGGCGACTACAATGTCCGATTCCTTGACATACTCAATCTCTTTGGCGGATATATATGTAGGCGCCTCCTTCCCGGCGGCCAACGAATATTGGGGGAAGAGGAGTATGAGCAAAATACCCGCCGAGCCAATACGTATGATTGATTTTATGGTCATATATTTATGCTTCCAGCCGTCAAACAAACTTTTCTCGCCTCCCCGACCGTTACAGCCGAGCCTGTCACACATATAAGGTCTTCCTCCGACACAGACAAAAGGGCCTCCCTAAGGGCATCCCCCACATCTTCCACAATATGAATATCGGAAAGATACTTCTTCGCTTCGGAGAATATCATATCAGGTTCAGCCGCCCTTTCACTATTTGGTCTGACAATAAATAATCTGTCGGCTAGCGGGGCTAATATCGAGATAATCCCCCCGATATCCTTATCCTTCAATATACCCAATATCAGGCAAAGTTCTTTATATTTAAAATTTTCTTTTATTGCGGTGGCTAAGGCCAGGGCTCCGTTATAATTATGGGCAATATCAAGGAGGATGGTTGGTTTGGCGGAAACGGTCTCAAGGCGGCCGGCAATTTTAATACTTGCCAACCCACCTCTTACCTCCTCTCCCCCTATCTTAAATTTTGGGCCGTTCAACAGGAGTGCGGCCTGCACTGCGGCCCCTCCATTTCTGGCCTGATGCGCGCCCACCAAAGACAATTTAATCCCCTTAATATCTTCACTCCCCCGAAAGTCTATAAGCTGTCCCGAACTATCACTCTCTACTATATTAGAATCGAAATCTGTGCCAAGAAGGTATAACTTGGCCTTCTTTTCATGGCATATAGTGGTTATGGTCTCTACCGCCTCCCTGTTTTTAGAGGCCAGGACCACGGTTCCGTTACCCCTGATAATCCCCCCCTTTTCAGCGGCTATCTTGGCAATAGTGCCGCCAAGTATGTCCGCGTGGTCTATATCTATCTCGGTAATAACCGAGATAAGGGGATTGACAACATTTGTGGCATCAAGCCGCCCCCCCAGCCCAACCTCCAAGACTGCCAGGTCAACCCCTTCTTCGGCAAAGTAGATAAAGGCGACGAGAGTAATAAATTCGAAATAGGTGAGGCATGTTTCCCCCTCCTTAATGATGGGAAGCCCCTCAACCCTTTTGGCAATAGAGATAAACCGCTCTCTCTCAATATTTTTCCCGTTTATCGATATCCTCTCTTCCAATTCTTCAAGATGGGGAGATTTATATAGCCCTATTTTTTGGTCGGAAAAGGATACTATAGAGGCTATCATGGTAGCCGTTGAACCTTTGCCATTTGTTCCGGCCACCAGGATGGAGTCAAATGATTTGTGGGGAGAACCGATGGAACCAACGACTTTTTCTATTCTATCTAAGCCCAAGTTAATCTTTAACGGGTCTAATCTATCCAGAAAAGGGAAAACCCTTTCGGTGGTTCTATCTTTTGACATTATTTAGGGGGTAAAAGAAGGGAGACAACTAGGGTGCCTTAATAAATATGGCTCTTCGCGTAAGAGTGTGGGTCATTTTATATCCCCTTAAGCATACAAGTCAGTATTTTCAGCCTCAGATACTCCTCGTCTCGTAAACCATAAGCCCTTCTCTGGATTACACGGATCTTGTTGTTCAGTCCTTCGACA
>JAHJSF010000128.1 GCA_018830405.1 Nitrospinota bacterium
ATACTGGGCCGCTATCTTGGAGGCGTTTTCGTCCGGGTGTCTGAGGACTATTACATCGGCATAACATTCAAGTGTTCTGACTGTATCGGGGAGTGATTCCCCCTTTGAAACCGAGGAGTATTGGACGGTGTTTATCGGGATAACGCTCCCCCCCAATCTCTCCATGGCGGCTAGGAAGGAGGAGAAGGTTCTGGTCGAAGGTTCGTAGAAGAGGTTGGCCAGAAGTTTACCTTTCAGAAGGTCAAGGGAACCTACGCGGGCCACTATCTCTCTCATTTCATGGGCCACGCCGAAGATATACTCAATATCATCCCGGCTGAACTGTTTTACCGACAGGATATCCTTCCCGTAAAATGGGGTATTCTGCTGGTCTCCCAGGGGGAGATGAGAGTTGCCGCCTTTATTTATCATTATTCTTAAACCTCCTCTTTTTTGGCTATATTTAGTCCGTAACCTGGTTCCACCAGTATCTTACCATTGGAGAAGACCTCCTTGCCACGCAAAATCACCTTTATTACCCGTCCCTTAACCTTCCACCCCTCGAAGGGGGACCAAGCCGCTTTGGTAAACATATCTTTCCCCCTAATCTCCCAAGAGGCCTCGGTATCCACCTCTATCTCAGTGTCAGGTTGGGTAGGGATCCCGAATATCCGATTCGGGTTGGTATACATCTTCTCAATAAGGTTTTCCATTTTCATTCTCCCATCATTGACGGCAGTCAGCATAAGGGGGAGAGATGTTTCCAGTCCGGGGAATCCTGGTGGGGGGTTATCGGAGGACTTTTCGGCAGGGGTGTGCGGAGCATGGTCTGTAGCTATGGCATCGATAACATCCATATTTTCCCAGAGGGCGTTCATGTCACTTCTCTCGGCTATATGAGGCCTAACCTCAAACTCCTTTTCCCGTCCCGCAATATCTTCACGGCAGATAAATAGGTGATGAGGGGTTACCTCGCAGGTTATCTTGATTCCATTTTCCTTGGCCGCCTTTATCATCTCTATTTCATCTTTAAGCGAGACGTGGCAGATATGGATAGGCCTGTCGAACATACCGGCCAGGAGTATGCTTGACATTATGTTATCCTTTTCGGCGTGAATGGAGATTATTTTATGGCGGGGCCAATTTCTGAAGTGATCCAGCCTGGCGTTGAGAGAATCAAGTTTGAGTGGGCCGAAGGTCTGGTCAAGGTACATCTTGAGTCCGACGGCGTCTTTAGCAATGTTGGGCAGCTCTTCGGCATTGGTTTCTCCCGCCCCGAGGAATAGTCCATAATCGCAACGGGCTCCTATTTTTGCTATCTTGAGGGCTATACCAAGGGTTTCCCTGTTTATGGTGGGGGGATTTGTGTTTGGCATGGCCAAAATAGTGGTAATTCCTCCGGCCAAGGCGGCCGCTGTTCCACTACTCCAATCTTCTTTCTCTGTTCCCCCCGGTTCCCTCATGTGGGTATGGATATCCGTAAGCCCCGGTAGAATCATGCCGGTTTTCTCCTGTCTATAAAATATGAGCTGTGCGGGTCCCTCTTGACTACCTTCTTTATCTCAAGGTCTTTCAGTCTAGCGCTTAATTGCATAAATCTTGCTGTAGTCGACTGGCCTTTGACACGCCCGGCTTTGTCGTCAATCCTCGCCATAGGCTCTTCTGCTATGGCTGCGGTTGTCTTCGCACCGGCCATGCCAAATTCTCGGTCTTGGTACTGACGCAAACTTATGCAACTAAACGCTGGCTATTATAGCAATCCGCTGATTATTTTGATAGAGGGGGGAGATATTAAAGATGATTCTCCTATCTTCAATATAAACAATGGTGAATTCAACTCGTAAGTGCAACTTATTGGTAAAAGTTTAAAGAGTAAGCTGTGGTAGTATCAATGCTTTTTAAACGACCAAGAATAAGGAGCGCTTATGCGACACTACACACAGCTTACTCAAGAATAAAGATATCAAATATATGCCTTAAAGGGAATAGGAACCAAACAAAAAGGGCATAATACTCACAAAGTGTTGGTAAAAACACCCTTTTAACCAGTAGTATTAAGGGATTGCTGACATCAATATTAAACGGTTTGATATTTTATGAAAAAAAACTTGTCCTGAGTGTAGTACTGTCGATGTTATTTTGTATGGTTTAACCGCCTCCGGTAGCCAGAGATTTCAATGTTTAGCCTGTCGTCATACCTATACCTTTCACAACAGATTAAACAAAATTAAGAAAGAAAAAAGATGGTTTGAGTTATGGATAAAGG
>JAHJSF010000129.1 GCA_018830405.1 Nitrospinota bacterium
CAAAATCCTCTCATCGGCTGTCTGAACGTGGGTATGGGTCCCCAGGACAGCACTCACCTTACCATCTAGGTAATATCCCATGGCAATCTTTTCAGAGGTGGCCTCGGCATGCATATCGACGATTATAACATTGGTCTCTACCTTGAGCCTATCCAGCTCCCGGTCAACCGCGGTAAAGGGACAGTCTATCGGGTCCATAAAGATACGCCCCAAAAGATTTATAACTCCAACCTTGCCCACTTTAGTTTCATATATGCCGCGTCCTGAACCGGGAGAGAAGGGAGGGTAGTTGGCCGGACGAAGGATGGCCTTTTCATTCATCAGACGGCTGACCAGTTCCGGCCTGCGCCAGATATGGTTGCCGGTAGTGATAACATTAACCCCGGCTGAGAAGAATTCGGCGGCATTATCAGGGGTAAGCCCGAAACCGGCCGCGGCATTCTCGCCGTTGACTATTGTAAAGTCAACCTCCATCTTGTCTATCAGGGAGGGGAGACTTTTGGTGAGCATCTCCCTCCCAATCTTGCCGACAACATCACCGATAAAAAGAATATTCATCTATCTGGCATACTCCGTAGCCCTCGTTTCACGGAGAACGGTAACCTTTATCTCTCCCGGATAGGCCATCTCTTTTTCTATCTTCTTGGCTATATCCTTGGCCAGGAAGATGGATTCCTTATCACTAATCTTTTCGGGGGTAACAATAATGCGTATCTCTCGTCCGGCCTGTATTCCAAAGGCCTTCTCCACCCCTTTAAACGATTTGCCGATGGCCTCAAGCTGTTCGAGACGTTTAATATATGTCTCCAACATCTCTCTCCTGGCCCCCGGCCTTGAGGCCGACAGGGCATCAGCGGCGGCTACCAGTACGGCAATGGCCGTTTCGGCCTCAATATCCCCATGATGGGAACCAATGGCATTGATGACCAGTTTAGATTCGTTGTAGCGTCTGGCCAGGTCGACACCTATCTGGGTGTGTGTCCCCTCGGTCTGGTGGTCAACCGCCTTACCTATATCATGCAAAAGTCCGGCCCGTTTGGCCATCTTCTGGTCGAGATTAAGTTCGGCGGCCATTATCCCGGCCAGGTGGGCTACCTCTATGGAATGCTGCAAGACATTCTGAGAATAGCTGGTTCTATACTTGAGACGGCCGAGAAGCTTGACCGCTTCAGGGTGAAGACCATCTATCCCAACCTCAAAGGTGGCCTTTTCACCCTCTTCCTTTATCTTGTTATTCATGTCACGCCTGGCCTTATCAACTATCTCCTCAATACGCCCCGGATGTATTCTTCCGTCGGCCATCAGCCGCTCTAGCGACAACTTGGCAATCTCTCTCTTAATCGGGTCATGACAGGATAGGGTGACCGCCTCCGGGGTGTCATCAACAATAAGGTCTACCCCTGTGGCAATCTCGAGCGACCTGATGTTTCTCCCCTCTCGGCCTATTATCTTTCCCTTCATATCGTCGTTGGGGAGATAGACAACCGATACCGTCGTCTCGGCCACATAGTCTGGTGAGCAGCGCTGAACAGCCAGACTGACAATCATATCGGCCTTAATTTTGGCCTTCTCTTGGGCCTCATTCTCTATCTTCTTTATGGCCGCCACCGACTCAATACGGGCATCATCAAGAATCTTCTCCTTAAGGATCGTCTTGGCCTCTTCGGCAGTCATGCCGGATATTGTCTCAAGCTCCCGTTTCTGCGACTTGATCAGCTCCTCAAGCTCATTACTCTTATTTCTTATCCCCGCTTCTGTTTCAAAGATTTCTCTCTCTTTCTTGATAACCTCCCGCTCTCTTCTGTCTATATCGTCCGACTTCTTTTCAATATGCTCTATTCTCTGATTCAGTCTCTTCTCGTTGGTCTGAATCTCGGAAATCTTGCTTTCGTTTTCACGCTCAATCTCACGCTTAATCTTATAGGTATTCTCCTTGCTCTCTAGCAGCAACTCCTTTTTCTTGGCCTCTACCTCTTTCTCAACCCCCTCGAGGGTCTTTTTAGTCCCTTCCTCAAGGGCTTGAATATGTCTGGCGTTAAGTATTCTGTTTACAAAAACACCAATCAAAAGTCCGGCAACTACACCGCCTATTATATATATCAACACCGTAAAATTGTTTAGCATAACAACCTCCCATAATTTTAAGGTAACCCAAAGGTTCACCCCTTATGAGGAAATTCCTTGCGGAATTACCTCTATATAACTCAGCCTTCGCTGTAAAAACTATACCCCTTTCCCAAAAACTCCCTCTTCAGTAATAACAACATCAACAGGCACATCATCTTTGGAGAGGGGAAGCCTCTCCAACAACTGAAATCTGTAACACAAACCAACCTTAAGAACAGATTTGTCGAGACGGGAGAGGAACCTGTCATAATAGCCCTTACCGAATCCCAACCTCCCACCGCGCCGGTCAAAGGCAATCCCCGGGAGAAGAACCAAGTCTATCTCTTCAATAGGGGCACTCCCATTTGAGGAAACGGTTATCCCCCATTTACCCCTGACAAGCTCTTTATCCGGCTCAAACAACCTTACCGGCTCTATCTGATCCGACGGTTCGTCTATGGTGGGAAGATAAACCCCTATCCCCTCGCCTATAGACCTCCGTATCATATTGCCGGTCTTGACCTCGTTTCTGAAATCGGCATAGAAGAGAAAAGACCTTCTACCTGCAATCCGATCCAGACCAAAAAATCTTTGGGCAATTAGCGAGCTCTTTGATTCAACATCATCGAGTCCCATCCCGTCTCTCTCGGCCAGCATGCCTTTACGAATAAGAGACTTTTGAGACGCGATATCCATAAAAGTTCCCCCGAAAGAGAATATTAGTGCTTAATTGCATAAATCCTGCTGTAGCCGACTAGGCTTTGTCGTCAATCCTCGCCATAGCATGCTATGGCTGCGGTTGTCTTCGTGCCAGCCGCGCCAAATTCTCCTCTTGATACTGACGCAGAATTATGCAACTAAACACTGGGGGTAGGGATAGACCCAAAGACCCCATAAACATAACTGCTTTTAGAGAAAAAGGGGGGGTAGCCCCCATTTAAGGAAGGATAATTAGGAAAGAAATAATGGAGATACGATTGCAGCTTTAGGGACTATCAAAAGACGGAGCAGTCCCCCGAAGTTAAGCAGATACTGTTCAAACCGACTGACAGATAATTTGGAACGAAATGGAGGAGAGCCTGAAAGGAACACCTCACCGTCACAGGAGATTTGGCCGATGGGAATCACAGAGCCCTCCGGCATAATAAACTCCTTATTTATCAGTCTTATGAACAAAATTTCAAGAAAACTTAATATCATCTTAACCAAAAAAGCAAACAATCATTAATATCCAAGGCCAACCAGTTTGCGCCTCAGACAACTAAAAATATCTCTAAAATTACCTAAAAACCTTCTCTTAACTCACAAAGTTTATATTTATCCCCCGCGATACCGTCTGAGGAATCGTTATTGAAACCCTGTAAACAAGGTGGGATCCCGCGGCGCAGACAGTGGTATCCTGAACTGCAACACTTAGGTTCCCATTCAATAAATATTAGCTCAATAACACATCCTCATAACGAATAACGCAGG
>JAHJSF010000130.1 GCA_018830405.1 Nitrospinota bacterium
AGATTGCCGCTTATCAGGAAGCCGGTCACATCTTGTTGCATGTGACATGCAAGGCTGATGCGACTGAGAAGCTGGATGTTGTCATCCCGTATGGATTGGCTGTGACGCTTGAGGTGGCCGAAGGCATTAACATCCCGATTTATCAACAGATTCGTACTATGATCAAACCACAAGTGGCTGTTAGCGCATCTGTGGAGAACTTGTAATGACCCTGCGACATTCTCGACCCTACCATCCGCTGGTTCCCTGCGGATGAAGCTTTGCGTAAGACCGGCATGGATAAACGTTATGTCAAGTACGTGCCTTATTGGGGCGGAAGGGATATTGGACTTTAAAACCATAAAACTATGTAAAAAAGTAGTTAATATACACAATAAAAATGGACAAGCGGTTGATTTGTAATGTTAAGCAAAAGATAAACTACATAGAAACTACATAAAAAAGATTAGGCAAAAGGACAATATATGGCCCTACATCCCGATTTTCCCGAATCACCCTACGACATTATCAACCCGGCTATTCGCTGGTTTCCTGCGGATGAATCTTTGCGCGAAACGAGCATGGATAAACTTATGCCCCCCTTGGTGCCGGAACTTCGCAAGAAGGTAAAAGGGTGGCGCGATAGTGGCTATGTTGGGGCAACCGAGACCAGCCGCAGTCTCCTCAACTGGTGGTTTAAAACCCCGCATTTGATCCCTCTGGCTGACAGGACAATGGTTGAGTTTCAATATTACTTTGCCCAACGCGAGGCCTTGGAGACTATTATCTATCTGTATGATGTGGTCGGAGTTAAGGATAAGTATGACCTGATGCGCTTTGACGGTTCCGGCGCGGTTTCCGCGAGCCTGTTTGACGAGACCTGGCGGCGGTTTGTGGTGAAGATGGCGACCGGCACGGGCAAGACCAAAGTGCTGAGTTTGGTTCTTGCCTGGAGTTTTTATCATAAGCTCTACGAGCCGGAATCTACGCTGGCCCGCAATTTTCTGGTAATTGCCCCCAACATCATTGTACTCGACCGGATATATAAAGACTTTCAAGGGTTACGTATCTTTTTTGAAGACCCTGTCTTGCCCGAAAATGGCAGGGACGGGCGCAATTGGCGGGAAGATTTCCAGTTGACCCTTCACCTTCAGGATGATGTGCGGATTACCCAACATACTGGCAACATCTTCTTGACCAACATCCACCGCGTCTATGCCAGTGACGATATTCCCGCCTCCCCCGATGATGAGGATATGCGGGACTATTTTCTGGGCAAGCGCCCCAGCGGAGCGACCACCGACTCCAAAGTTGATCTGGGCATGATTGTGCGCGATATCGAGGAACTGGTGGTGCTTAACGATGAGGTGCACCATATTCACGACCCTCGTATGGCCTGGTTCAACTCTATTGAGGATATTCATAATAGGTTGAAGCAAAAAGGGGCCGCCCTCTCCCTGCAAGTGGACGTGACCGCTACGCCTAAGCATAATAATGGCGCAATCTTTGTGCAGACCGTGGCCGACTATCCGCTGGTAGAAGCAATCTTGCAAAATGTGGTCAAACACCCTGAGATACCCGATGCCCCCAGCCGTGCCAAGCTGACGGAGCGACAGAGTGCCAAGTTCACCGAGAAATACGCCGATTATATCCACTTGGGCGTGATCGAATAGCGCAAGGCGTATGCCGAACACGAGAAGATGGGGAAGAAGGCCATTCTTTTCGTTATGACCGATGACACTAAAAACTGCGATGATGTGGCCGAATATCTGCGGGCCACCTATCCGGAATTTGCCGATAAAGACACCGTGCTGGTCATTCACACCAAAAACAACGGCGACATTTCCGAATCGACGTCTGGCAAGAGCAAGGAAGAGTTGGATAAGCTCCGTGAGCAGGCCAATACTATTGATGGATTGGATAGCCCCTATAAGGCCATAATCTCTGTCATGGTGCTCAAAGAGGGATGGGATGTGAAAAATGTAACCACCATTGTGGGACTACGCGCCTATTCCGCTAAGAGCAATATTCTCCCCGAACAGACCTTGGGAAGGGGATTGCGCAAGATGTATCCGGGTGCAGTGGAAGAGTATGTCAGCGTGGTCGGGACGAACGCTTTCATGGACTTTGTCGAATCCATTCAGGCCGAGGGCGTAGTTCTGGAGCGAAAGCCCATGGGCGAAGGTACGCAGGCAAAAACACCGCTTATGATTGAGGTTGATGACAATAATGTTAAAAAAGATATTGAGGCGCTTGATATCGAAATACCGGTCATGACCCCTCGCATCTATCGGGAATACAAGAAACTTAGCGACCTGAACATGGGGGCATTCAATCATCAACGCGTGACTTATCGGCAGTTTAGTGAGGAAGAGCAACGGGAGATTGTTTTCAAGGACATTACGACAGGGGAGGTAACGCATACCACCATATTAGATACCGCGGGCATCGCGGATTATCACAGCGTAATCGGCTATTTTTCACAGACCATCATGAAGGATTTGCGACTTATCAGCGGCTACGATGTTATTTATGGCAAGGTGAAGTCATTTATTCAGACGGAGTTGTTTGACCGGACGGCAGATTTGGAAAGCCCCAATACCATGCGTAATCTGTCGGAATTGGTTGCAAGCAAAACTATTATTGAAACATTTAAAAAGGCTATTAACGAGCTGACTGTGCGGGACAAGGGGGATGCTGAAATCCGCGACACCATCAAGCTACGGCAGACGCGCCCCTTTGTAACTAAGGAACAAGGATATCTCGTCCCTAAAAAAAGCGTCTTTAACCGAATAATTGGTGACAGCCATTTTGAACTCATATTTGCCGGCTTCTTGGAAGACTGTGAGGATGTTGTTTCTTATGCCAAGAATTATCTGGCTGTACATTTCAAGCTGGACTATGTAAATGCAGACGGCGATATCTCTAATTATTATCCTGATTTTCTGGTCAAGCTATCAAACAAACATATTGTTATTGTTGAAACCAAAGGGCAGGAAGATTTGGATGTGCCGCCTAAGATGGCACGGCTTAGCCAATGGTGCGAGGATATCAACCGAGTGCAGAGCGACGTGGAGTATGACTTTGTTTATGTAGATCAAGAGAGTTTTGAGAAATTCAAACCAACTTCATTTAGGCAATTGGCTGAGGGTTTCAAAGAATACAAGGAGCATTAATTCCCCCCTTAGTTTTCCCGGCCATTTCATTTTTAGGATTGGAATAGGTTGGTTGAGGGAAGAAGCCTAAAACTGTTTGAGTGTAAGGAAACTGGATTCCGCATCAAGCATGTCCTCGAATGCTTTAATCGGGGATGCGGAATGACAGCAGAAGGGAAAGGGGGATTTTGCGATCTCCCCTTCCCTATTTTGCCGATTCCATTATCTCGGCAAAATTTTTGAAGAGATAGTTAGCGTCGTGCGGGCCGGGGGAACACTCGGGGTGGAACTGCACGGAAAATACGGGGAGGGATTTATGTTTGACCCCTTCAACCGTTTTGTCGTTCAGATTTATATGGGTCATCTCTAGACAATCGGGAAGGGTATCGGGATCGACCGAAAAGCCATGGTTCTGCGAGGTTATATCTATCTTTCCGGTCTTGATATCCATAACCGGCTGGTTCCCTCCCCTGTGCCCGAACTTTAGTTTGTAGGTCTTAGCCCCCAAGGCCAGGGCAAGTATCTGATGACCGAGACAGATACCGAATATCGGTTTTTTGCCAATCAGTTTTTTAACCTCTTCAATGGCGTAACCAACCGCATCAGGGTCGCCCGGGCCGTTGGATAGAAAGATACCGTCGGGATTCATCTCCAAAACCTTGACAGCCGCGGTGTTGGCCGGGACAACGGTAACATCACACCCCTCATCAACCAGCCATCTTAAGATATTCCTCTTTATCCCAAAATCATAGGCCACTACTTTATATTTCGGCTTAGGTCCCTTGGTATAACCTTTATCGAGATGCCATCCCCCCTCGTCCCACTTATATTCTTTGCTGCAGCTAACCTTAGAGACCATGTCGACCCCCTCCATCTGAGGACATTTGGCCAGTTTGGCCAGGAGGCTTTCTTTGTTGAAATCTATGGTGGAGATAATCCCATTCTGAGCCCCGGCGTTTCTGATATGTTTGGTTAGGGCGCGGGTGTCTATTCCCTGGATAGATACAATATGGTTATTCTTCAAATATTGGTTAAAGTCGAGGGTAGACCTCCAGTTGCTGACTATCCGGCTCCCTTCTTTGACTATAAAACCGGAGGCGACCGGGGAAACAGATTCTATATCTTCCTCATTAACCCCTGTATTTCCGATTAGGGGGTAGGTCATGGTGATAATCTGCCCCTTGTAAGAAGGGTCGGTAATCACCTCTTGGTAGCCGGCCATACTGGTATTAAAGACAACCTCCCCCATCGTCTCCCCCTCTGCCCCGTATGAGAGCCCCTCAAATGTCTTGCCGTCGGCCAGAACTAAAATTGCTTTCATTATTTCCTTAATCCTTCGTATTATCCCTTATCCAGCCGAGGTAATCGTCTGTCCCGGCTACTATCGGGACAGCCACTATTTGCGGCACCTCATAGCTGTGTCTCTCTCTGATATAATCGGCCACCTCACCAAAGAGTTTCCTTTTCGTTTTCAGGGTCAGAAGATACTCCTCCTCCCGGCAAATATCCTCTTCCCAGCGGTAGGTTGATTCAATAGAAGTAGTAATCTGCGAGCAGGAGACCAGTCCGGTATCAACCAGTCCGGCACCTATCTCCCTCGCCTCTTCTATGGTTGAGGTTGTTACATGTATTTCAATAAATTCTTCCATTTGACCTGTTTTTTATAAAAATAAGAACCACGATAGTTTATCATGGGGAGCCGTAAATATTAAATAGAAGGCGCCATTATTGATTTACTATCCTCCACCTCACCAATCAGGTCATACTCTAGGGCCTCGGTTATCCTTGTCCTTACAATTTGCCCCCTTTCGACCTGGCTCTTTTCCAGATAGACAACCCCATCCACCTCGGGGGCCTGCCCTGCCGTGCGGCCGGTAATAAGAAAATCCCCCTCATCACTCAACCCCTCCACTAAGACATTTTGATAGCTCCCCACCAAGGACTTATTCTTTTTAAGTGATATCTCCCGCTGTAGAGACATGATGGTCTCTCTCCTCTCCTCCTTCACCTCTTCGGGGATTTGCCCCTTCATCTTGGCTGCGGGGGTTCCATCCTCCTGCGAGTAGGCAAAGACACCGAGATGTTCAAATGACTGCTCCTCTATAAATTTAAGGAGTGTTTCAAACTGTTTCTCTGTTTCCCCCGGAAATCCAACCATAAAGGTAGTACGGATTGATAAGCCGGGGATTTTATCCCTGAGCATCTTCAGCTGCCTGCCGAGGGTCTGCTCATCCCCGCGCCTCCCCATGGCCTTAAGGATATCTCCGTGACAATGCTGGAGGGGAAGGTCGAGGTAGCGGCAGACTTTATCCCTGTTTAATGTTTCGATTAGTCTGTCATCTATAAACTGAGGGTGGGTATATAAAAGACGTATCCAGGCAATATCGTCTATGGAGGCGAGTTCCTCTATGAGGCGGTTTATTCCACCGGCAACCCCGATATCCAAACCATATTTTGTGTTGTCCTGGGAGATGATATTCAGCTCCCGGACACCCTGGGCGGCCAAGGTTTTGGCCTCGGTGATTATCGATTCCAGCGGCCTGCTCCTAAAGTCTCCCCTGATCTCAGGGATGGCACAGAAGGTGCATCTGTTGGAACATCCCTCCGATATCTTGAGATAGGCATAGTGGGAGGGGGTGGTTATGAGACGTTTCCCTCCATAGTCAAACCTCGGCCCTCTGACCAGATTTCTTTTATCCGCCTCCCCTTCTATTATCTCTACTACCCTTTTAAAATCGCCTGCGCCGACTATGTGGTCAATCTCAGGGATGTCATTTTCCAATTCTCCCCCATATTTCTGAGACAGACAGCCCATTACTATAAGCTTCCGGCAACGCCCCGATTCCTTATATTGAGCCATTTCAATTATGGTGTTTACAGATTCTTCTTTGGCCGGGGCGATGAAACCGCAGCTGTTTATAATAATTATCTCCGCTTCATCCTGTCTGTTGGTCAGGGTATATCCCCTTTGGGTCAGTTCTCCCAAAAGCATCTCACTGTCGACGGTATTTTTGGCACATCCGAGAGAGATAAGCCCTATGGTTTCTTTCATTTTTATTCCGCATTGTAAGATTGTTTTGACACTATTCTATAGTGTGGGGCGGGGAGAGCAAGATTAATATATAAATCGGCCCAAAATAAGGGGGATGGGAACTACATCTTGACACTGATACAGACTCTCTTTAGAATCGAGATATCAGCCGGTTACCTTCTTACTCCACCCTTAAACATTCAAAGGATTCTCATGCCGGAAAAAAGATTTAGGGCCATAGTTTCGGGAAAGGTGCAGGGGGTCTGCTTCAGGGCCTCTGCTGAAGATGAGGCCTGCCTGCTGGGCCTTAGGGGGAGGGTCCGCAACATGAGTGACGGCTCGGTCGAGGTCATCGCTGAGGGGGAGGAGGAGAAACTGGCCCGGTTATTAAAGTGGCTTCATCATGGCCCTGCCGGGGCGGCTGTTCGGGAGGTTAAAACTATCCGGGAAGAACCAACCGGAGAGTATGACGATTTTAAGATAGCCTACTAACCAGATGGCCCTTTTCTTAAACCAATTCTAAAGAATGGTCTTGGACATACCCCGATTATATGTGGGATGATACGATAGCGCTCTTTAACAGATGGAGGGCTGAGTATATAGAGGAGATGGATGGCCTCTAATATTCCCCTCCCATTTCCTTTTAAGCAGATGAAAGATATTGTAACGCAGGTCAGAGAAACTATCAGGAGGGAAAAACTTCTAACCGGCGGGGAGAAGGTTTTGGTTGCCCTTTCGGGGGGAGCCGATTCTATCGCCCTCCTCAACCTACTCAATACGCTTAGTGGTGAGTTTAATATATCCCTGGCCATTGCCCACCTTAACCACTCTATTCGGGGAGACGAGGCGGATCGGGACGAAGAGTTCGTCAAAAGGGTAGGCGGCCAAATGGGGGTAGAAACCTTCACCGATAAAATCGACGTTCCCAAATATCAGAATGAGCATGGCCTATCGGTTGAAACAGCGGCCCGCGAGGTTAGATATAAATTTCTCCAGCGCATAGCTAAAAAGATTGGGGCAGGTAGAATAGCCACCGGACACTCCGCCGAGGATCAGGCTGAAACGGTTTTGATGCGGCTTCTGCGGGGATCCGGGGCGGGGGGGCTAAGCGGAATCCCCGTGGTCAGGGGGAAGATTATAAGACCCCTGATAGATGTCAGACGCCATCAGATTATAGAACTTCTGAGAGGTCAGGGGATTGAGTATATAGATGACTCGACCAATCTCGATCTATCAATGACCAGAAACAGGCTAAGGCACGACCTTATTCCAAAGCTGATTCAAGACTACAATCCGAATATCGTAGAGACCCTCAATTCTACCGCCTCACTGAGCCGGGGAGAGGATGACTACCTTGAGACTATCGTCTCTGAGGAGATTAAAAGGGTCACCCAGGCCGAGGGGGCAGGTTTTGTAGAATTTAATCTGGCCTCCTTTACGCCCCTGCATATTGCCATCCGGAGGAGACTGATAAGGAGGGGGATTGAGGATGTCAGGGGAAGTCTGCTCGGTATCGGCTATTCACATATAGAAGAGATATTAACCCTGATAGATTGGTCAGATTCCCCCAAGAGTATAGACCTCCCAGCGGATATTATCATCCACATCAGGTACGGGAGAATGGGAATATATGCCAGGGAATCTCTTCCCGCCTATCCCGGCTTTGAGAAAGAAATCCAGATTCCGGGAGAAACTATAATCCCTGAAATTGGCCTGAAGGTGTCGGCTGAGATTATTTCAGGGGGCACTTCTTCCCCTCTCGACAACGATGAGAGAGGGCTTGAACAGATATTTGATATCGGCCTAGCCGAGAAAGGGTTGACCGTCAGAAACAGGAGAGACGGAGACAGATTCTCCCCGAACGGGATTGTGGGGAGCAAAAAGATTAAAGATTTTCTTATCGACAAAAAGGTCTGCCGCGAGGAACGTAATGGCATCCCGATATTTGTTTCGGGAAAAGATATTGTCTGGATTGCAGGATATCGCCGGTCGTCTGTCGGGGTGGTTAAGGATATAGAAAAGGGGGGCATCCGTCTAAGGATAACCCCCCTATAATACGAAGTTGCCTTCAAACGCTAACTGCGTTGGCTTCGTCGCTTCCTCCTTGCCGCCTTGTTATCATTTTTAATGCAATTTCGTATAAAGTCTATTTGTTGCGGACGGTGAAGGCGAGGAAACGGGTACTCCTCCCATCTCTTAAAAGAATGGTTATTGTGTCTCCATCCTTTATGTTAGCAATCGCCTTGTTAAAATCATCAACCCCCTTTATGTTGCTCCGGTTTATCTGATATATAATCTGCCCTTCGCTGACTCCGGCCATATAGGCTGAACTGTTCCGGTCTACCGAGGAAACAATAACCCCGTCTAACGATTTTAGTTGGAGGCTTTGGGCAATCTCAGGGGTAATCTTCTGAACGGAAATCCCTATCTTTGATTCAGTCCTTTGGGCCTCTATGGAGGGCTCATCATCTTTGAGTTCCCCTATCTCGACACCTATTGTCTTCTTTTTACCGTTCCTTATCAGGGTAATCGAAAGTTTATTGTTCGGCTTCGTCTCGGCTACCGCCTTACTCAGGTCTGTGGCCTTATTTATTTTTTTACCCGCAAACTCAATGATAACATCTCCCCTCTCTATCCCCGCCTTGGCTGCCGGGCTATCTTCCACCACATCGCCCACCAGGGCGCCGTTATTGGTTTTCAGACCGAATGCCTTTTGCATCTCGGGGGTAATCTCCTGAATCGCTACACCAAGCCAACCCCTGGTGACAACCCCCCTTATCTTTAGATCTTCCAAGACATTCTTGGCCATATTGATCGGGATGGCAAAGCCTATCCCTATGTTCCCATTTCCGCCAGCGGTAAATATAGCCGAGTTGATACCCACAACTTCCCCCTTGGTATTATATAGAGGCCCTCCACTGTTGCCCGGGTTTATAGAGGCATCGGTCTGGATAAAATTATCGTACGGCCCCTGCCCTATCATTCTCCCCTTGGCACTGACTATACCGGCGGTGACGGTATGTCCCAATCGAAAGGGATTGCCTATGGCCAGAACCCACTCACCAACCTCAAGGGCATCCGAGTCACCCAAGGTTGTGGCTGGGAGTGCTTTCTTAGGTTCAACCTTGATAAGGGCAATATCTATCTTGGCATCACTCCCGATCATCTTGGCATCGTATTCGGTCCCATCTGAAAGGGTGACCTGAATTTTATCCCCCTTGCTGACCACATGACGGTTGGTAAGAATGTATCCATCCTCGCTTATGACAAAGCCTGAGCCGAGAGATTGCCTCGGTCGGCTGCTGTTGGGCATCTCCTCAAAGAACTTATCGAAGAATTCCCAGAAGGGATCGTCGCTCCTCCGGTTATTAGGAAAACCTTCGAAGGGGTTTTGCTGAGGTGTCTTTACGATGGATGTTGAGCTTATATTGACAACAGATGGATTTGACCGTTTGACAATGTCTACAAATGAAGGCATTCCGGCCAAACTGCCCGGCTGTAACGGGACAGGGATCGTCGGCTCTTTGGCCACAGCTCTATCCTCGTATAGACCAAATACATTGTCCGTATATCTACTTATAAATCTCGCCAGCAAAAGGCTGGTGGTAAGTATCACCACCCCCATGATAATAACTACTAATGTCTTTGAAATAGGTTTTTCCGTTTTCACTTCTTTTCCCCCTTATATCTGTTTACAATTTAGGTTACACGTGAGCCGTCATGTAACATTTTAATTTACGCTTGGCCAGGTGTCATGATAGGTCGGCCATCTTTCCTTTTAAGGAGATTACTCTATCGATTGCATTCTCAATCTTAGCGCTCCACTTATCCCCTTTTCCGTAGAGGTCTCTCACCTTATCCAAGGCAGCCAACTGATTCTCCAAGATATGGCAGGAGAGAAATATATCTACCCCTGCCCCAATCCCCAGTTCAACCGTTTCTCCTATCGTCCACCCTTCCGATATCCCCTTCATCTCAAGGTCGTCAGTGATAATTACCCCCTTAAATCCGAGCTCCTCTCTTAATATTTCATTAAGAATTATCTTTGATATGGTAGCCGGATATTGAGGGTCAACCTGCGGATAAATAACGTGGGCGGTCATGATGGCCGCAAGACCAGCATTAATAGTCTTTTTAAAAGGTAGAAGATCATTTTGGGCCATTTCCTCTCTTCCCCTATTGTCAACGGGAAGTGTCAGGTGGGAATCTTCAGCCGTGTTCCCATGTCCCGGAAAATGTTTCCCTACGGCTATTATTCCCTTCTCCCCAAGGCTATCTATAACTATCTGCCCCAGCTCAGCTACGAGATTGGGATTGGGGCCAAATGACCTGTCCCCTATTATAGGATTATCACTGTTTATATCTATATCCAGGACAGGGGCCATATCCATATTTATACCTACCCCGCGCAGTTCTTCCCCCATCATCAGAACGCTCTCCCTAACTGCCTTCTTATTATTCCCTTGGGAGGCTAAATCTCTGTAGGAACTGTACTGCCTAAATGGGGGGGGAAGACGGAAGACACGTCCCCCTTCTTGATCTATGGCTATAAGCAGGGGGAGGTTTGGATTTCTCTCCCTCCCCGCCTCTTTTAGAAGACCGCAAAGGTTGGCCAGCTGGGACGGAGATTCAATGTTGCGTCTAAATAGGATAACCCCCCCTATGCCTTCATCAATAATCATCCTCCTAAGGTTGTCGTCCACCTCTTTCCCTTGAAAGCCAATCATTAACATCTGGCCTACAAGTTTATTGTATTCAGTCTTTTTTGGGGCCATTAAATTATCTTTATAATAATATAAACAAAGAGTTATCTATAATTAATTGACAAGCGTAGGTAATCATTCTAACATCTAACAATGGTTATTGAACAGGCAAAAAAGGTATTAAGAGTTGAAGGGGAATCTATATTGGCCCTTGTGGATCGCATCGACAATAAATTCGTAGAGGCGGTTGACATATTAAACGCCTGCGAGGGACGTGTTGTTGTCACCGGTATGGGCAAGTCCGGTCTGATAGGAAAAAAGATTTCCTCAACCCTCTCAAGCATCGGGGTTCCCGCCTTCTTCCTCCACCCGGCCGAGGGGATACATGGTGATCTCGGTATGTTGGCCAAGAAGGATGTTGTTATAGGCATATCGAACAGCGGCAAGACGGCCGAGCTGCTAAATATCCTCCCCGCCATAAAGAGGCTGGGTCTTAAACTTATCTCTCTGACGGGGGGACTCGATTCCCCATTGGCCAAAAAGAGTGATGTCGTCCTTGATGTCTCGGTAGCCGAAGAAGCCTGCCCTTGGGATATGGTCCCGACCAGTAGTACTACCGCAGCTTTGGCTATGGGGGATGCCCTAGCTGTTGCCCTTATGCACAAGAAGGGGGTTAAGCCGGAAGACTTTTCACTTCTCCACCCGGGAGGAACCCTCGGCAAGAATATACTTATAACGGTCGACGACCTGATGATATCGAGCCAAGACCTGCCCCTAGTATCGCCTGACACCCCATTCAAAGATCTGGTGAGAGAGATAACCAAGAAGAAAAAGGGGGTGGCCATTGTTGTTAATCAGGCCGGGAAATTGTTGGGGATTGTTACCGATGGAGATATAAGAAGGCTCTTTGGGGGGGATCTGACCGACCCAACCTCTTTAACCGCCGGAGACATTATGCATAAAGACCCGCAGACCATTGAGGGGGACGCCTTGGCGGCTAAGGGTCTACGTATTATGGAGGAATTTTCCATCACTTCTCTCATCATAATCGACGGAGAAGGCCGTCCGGAGGGACTCATACATCTACACGATATTCTAAAGTCAGGGATAGTTTAGTATGTTGTCAACAAATAGAATTGTCCGGTTTTGTAGCAAATAAACTGTCCTGTTTGCAGCTACTTGATATTAAGCGGCTTTCTTATCAGAATTGTTGACCTCCTTTCCCTGTGAATTATATGTTGCCAGTTTTCTATGTCCG
>JAHJSF010000131.1 GCA_018830405.1 Nitrospinota bacterium
CCCCAACCTCCGGCGTTCCTTATCACTCATCACTATTTCCCCCATAATGTAGGCCTCCTTTATGAGACCTATGTTACTACCCATTCCAAGGGGACATTTCTATCAAGTTAGCAAGGGGACATTATCAGATAGTTTTGACAGCCAACCGAGACTCTAATTGCTTATAATCGCCTCTTGTAATAAAATAGGCACTTAATAGTTGGCCAGACAGAAGCTAAACAGATATTTGGAGAAAAATAAATAATGCTTGAATATTTAAGGGATTCCGCCAAGGGTTGGATATTAAAAGGTCTAATGGTTATTATCGCTGCCTCATTTGTTGTTTGGGGTGTTTGGGGGAGAGAAGATAGCGCCGACGATATAGGAAGCGTAGACGGAAAACCGATAACGGTCCAGGAGTATAGCCGTAGCTATGACAACATCTATAACCTGTTCAAGACGGCTAACAACGGCAATATTGAGGGAAACTTCTGGAAAGACCTAATCAGCAAGCAGGCAATACAGTCGATAATAGTCAGAAGATTGCAGTTGGCCGAGGCTAATAAGCTGGGGATAAAGGTCTCCGATGCCGAACTCTCAGACAGAATCCACCAGCAGAAGATGTTTCAAACCGATGGCCAGTTCGACCAAAACTTATACAAAAATATACTCCGGGCCAACAGGTTGGATGCAGGGGAATATGAGAGCGGATTCAGAAGTGATATTAAGCTTAACAAATTGAGAGATGTTATAACGGGAGCAATATTTGTCTCAGCCAAGGAGGCGGAGGATGAGTATAGATACGCCAGCGAAAAGATAACCTTAGACTATATCTCCTTAGAGCCGGCCTACTTTCAGAAACTGGTCCAGTTTTCAGAAGAAGATATAATCAAACATTACAATACCAATAAGAACAACTTCATGGTCGAGGAGAAGATAGAGGCGGAGCTTCTCGTCTCTGATCCGGCCGACTACCTCGACACAAAGAAGCCGGACGATAAGAAAGTATCCGCCTACTACGATAAACACCTTGATAAGTTCTACCTCCCGAAGCGCATCAGAGCCAGACATATTCTTATAAAGGTAGCCCCCGATGCGGATAAAAAATCGGTAGAGGAGGCAATCAAAAAAGGTGGGGCGATAATCAGAGAACTGGAAGCGGGGAAAGACTTTGCCATCTTGGCCAGAAAGTATTCCGACGACCCGAGTGCCATCAACGGCGGCGATCTCGGTTTCTTTGTTAAAGGTGGCGGGATGATCAAAGAATTTGAAGACGCCGCCTTTGCCCTAAAAGAGGGAGAAACGAGCTATCTGGTTAGAACGCAGTTCGGCTTCCATATCATCAAGGCCGAAGAAATAAGGGAAGAAGGGGTACAGCCCCTAGCTGATATCAGACCCACAATAGAGGCAGAAGTTATAAAGGAAGAGGCCCAAAAAATGGCCAAAGAAACCCTGGCGGAAATAAAAAATAAGGAGCGGGTCAATACTGATTCCTTTGAAAATATCGCCAAAAAATATAAGTCGGTTAGGGTCGAAAAAGTAACCTTAACGAAGAATGACCCTATTCATAATGTAATCGCCGGCCGGGCTTTTGGGACCGGTGAAGATAAGGTAAGTGGGGTTATAACCGAGGGGAATATCTTCTACATCCTAAAGGTAAACAATAAGATAGCCGCCTTCGTCCCCCCTTTAAAGGATGTAAGGGGAAAGGTTGAAGAGGCCTACAGAGAAACAGAGTGGCCTAAATTGGCTGAAATAGAGGTCCCTAAGCTGTTGGAAAAATTAAAAAAGGGGAGAGACCTTAATGCCCTGGCTAAAGAGCTTAGGATAATCAAGAAGCATACTGACTTTGTCCGCAGAGGGGATAAAATCCCCGATATCGGGGCTGAATCCTCCCAACTTTTATCAAAGGTCTTTACCGCCAAAGTTAACCAATTCGATATATATAAGGGGCAACACCGCTATTTCATCTTTCAAGTCAGGGGGAAACTTGATGCCAAGATGGACGACTTTAACAACAATAAAGAAGTTGTAATAAAAGGCCTAACCCAGAGGAAAAGAAATAATTTCTATATGGAGTGGCTGCAGAAAGAGATGGAGCAGGCCTTGACCGATAAGAGGGTAAAGATATCCAAGAAATATCAATGAGCAAATCAAAAGGGTACGAACGGCTAATCTTCCCCCTCGACCTCCCCACCTACGAGGAGGCCGAAAGGTATGTTGAACTATTGAATGGCCATGTAGGGGTCTTCAAGGTTGGGCTGGAGCTCTTCGTTAAATCCGGGCAAGAGATACTCGAAACAATAAAGAAGAAGACCAACGCCGAGATATTCCTCGACCTCAAATTCCTTGATATCCCTGCCACCGTTGGCCGAGCCACAAAGGTTGCCGACGATTTGGGGGTAAAATTTCTGACTGTCCATTGCGACCCCTGCCTCAAAAAAGCGGCTGAGAATGCGACTAAAGGGACAAAAATCCTTGGAGTCACGGTACTGACCAGTGCCTCGGCTGAAGACCTTAAAACAATGGGGATGTCTCCCGAACTTTGCGACCCCAAAAATCTGGTCATGCACCGAGCCAAAATGGCCAAAGGATATGGGGCGGATGGGATAGTATGTTCAGGGGAAGAGGTTCAGGATATAAGAAGAGAGTTCGGCCCAGACTTTCTAACCATCGTCCCCGGAATCAGGCCAACCTGGTCTGTAGTAAAAGGAGATGACCAATCAAGAATAACTACTCCAGCCCAGGCAATATCGAGGGGGGCTGATTATATTGTAGTAGGCAGACCGATCAGAGACGCCAAAAACCCGGCCGAAGCGGCTGATAGAGTTGCTGAAGAGATAGAAAAAGCCTTGTAAGTTTTTTTGGAGCGGGCGACGGGGTTCGAACCCGCGACTTCAAGCTTGGGAAGCTTGTACTCTACCAACTGAGTTACACCCGCTCAACGAATCTATAATATTAGACTGTCCACCCGAAATAATCAACAGGTTAGTGAAAAGTAACCGCTAAGGACGCAGAGACCACAGAGTTTTTTCTTTTTTTAACCACGAAACACACGAAAGAAATAGCTGAGGAATATAAATTTAAGTTAAATCAGGAGTGTAGTTACTTTGATTATAGTGATTTTGCATAAATAACTTTTTCTGCAAGAAATCTAATCAATGGAATATAGCTTTCCACAACAAACTCAGATTCCGTTAAGGGGATATGACAGTCGTCTCTGTTATATCGAGCAGATGAGTGTACTAAGGCATTCCTAACATGTTTAAGAAGCTTTGCTACATTTGTAATAGCATGATCTTTCTTGTTTTGTACCTGAAACCGCTCACCAAAAATCTCTGTGCTCTTAGTGTATAGCTTTTCACCTACCTTACTTTCTATATCATTTATGTGTTCAATGAGCTCATCCTCATCAATATACTTCCTAAGCACCCGTGAAAGCATTTCTGTTTCATCAGACTTGTCGTTGTGCTTTTTAACAACACTAATTATCGTTTCCAGTTGATCATCTGTTCCATAAAAATTTGTGCTGTGAATATGGGATTTTAACCGTCCATGCAAGGCCTCATCAGAAACAGTTAGAAAGTTATATTCAAGAATATGATAGAAAGCAAGAAACGACTGGCTCGGAAACTGACTGCTAATTGCAACTTTAAAGTATTTAAGCATGTTTGAGTCATAAGATGCCAGAGGAATTAGCATATTTTCATCATCTGTATCACCATATATTCCCCTGGTTTTGTACCTACGTTTCTTTGAAAAATCCCAACACTCACCGCGCTCTACCGCAAGCTTGAAAAGACAACCTTCGAGCGCCTTCATTCCCTCAGAAAGTAACTTAGAACAATCTATTTTTCTTGGTACGCTGTAAGTAATTGTTTTCGGGAACCAAAACATTTCTTTAAATTCTTTTACTCGTCCTCTTGTTAACCTTGTAGATACAATAGCCTCAAAATATTGCTCGTATTCCTCAGAAACAAAAAAATATAATGCAAATCTTTTCGATGACCGAGACAACTCTACATTTCTACGGTTTTGAGAAGTAAACTTGTGACTAGGTGTAATAAAAAATCTTGGCTGAGTCTCGATATTCCTAGTTCTAATGACTTTGGGCCAATTAGTTTTCGAGATTCAAGTTCAAACTCATATTGATTTGAGCGCTCAAAGGAACGAATTTCCTTTTTCCAGTCATCATCTACGTCTAGAGTAAGGTCTTTCCCAGCATAGCTGATAGAAATCTTGGAATCATCAATGGATACGGAGGCACCGTTTTTTTCTAAAACATCCTTAATTATTGATAGTGGCATATTTCCTCCTAATGACATCAGTTTTATTCTGCCTATAAGATGGAGCTTATAACTCATGCAATATTAAAGTCAATAACAGATTTGCAATGAAATCGCATTCCCGCCATTTCATTGTTTAGGATTGAAATAGGTTGGTTGAGGGAAGAAGCCCAAAACTGTTTGAGCGAAGCGAGTTTTTTAGGCACCGAGACCAACCGTAATTTCAGGCCGCAAAAAATGGGTAGGGTGTCTTTCTTTGCTTCATTTCTTGGACAAGCAAGAAATGAAGAAGACAAGAGATGTCTCCCTTCGGTTCGACATGACAAGGAGGTGGTCTGGATTCCCGCCTTCGCGGGAATGACAGGAAATTACTATAAAACCTACACAAAGCCTTAGAACAAAGTAGACCGAGGCGCGACGAAGCCAACGCAGTTAGGGTTTGAAGGGAACCCGCATTAACGGAGGGTTCCGCCGAGGTTTTTTTCGACAGAGGCAATAATCCCCTTAAAGAGTGAATCTATCTCCTCTTCCGCCAGAGTCCCCTCTTCCGATTCGAAGATCAGGTTACAGGCCAGAGATTTTTTCCCTTCCCCAATCTGCTTTCCCCTATATTCATCAAAGAAGACTATCTTTTTAAGCTTTTCTCCCCCAACCTCTTTGATTGTCTTCTCTACGTCTGATGCGGTTACCTTTTCATCGAGTAGGAAGGCGATATCTCGAATGGCGGTCGGGAATTTGGACATCGGTTTATAAACACTCTCCGCCCCAACGCCGGCTAAGAGTTTATTCAGATTCATCTCCATAGCCAGAACCGGCAACGGAAGGTCTAATTTTTTAACCAGAGTTGGGTGTATTTCTCCGAATTCAGCAATAACCTGACCACTGGCCACAATCTTGGCACACTTTCCCGGGTGGAACCTCTCCCCATTCCCACCCTCAAAGGAGTAGTCGGAGACCTTGGCCATAGAGAGTATCGATTCGGCAATCCCTTTGATATCGTAAAAATCCCTATTCTGCTTACGCCACAGGTTTTTATCTATATAGGCGGTAAGGACAACGCTCAAAAGAGGCTCTTCGGTTATATTCCCCTCCTGGCCCGAATAGTTTCTCCCAATCTCAAAGAGGGATACCTCATGGTTCCCCTTATTTATATTCATCCGAACATTGTTCAGGAGAGAAGGGATGAGAGAGCGGCGCATAAAGGCCATCTCTTTATTTATCGGGTTTCTAACCTCAATAGTATCTTTGGTGACTTCGTCTAACTCATCCCCAATAAAGGAATAATTTATCGCTTCTGAAAGACCAACTCCGCTCAGGAGACTGCGCAGATTATTCTCTAAACCAATCCTCTTCGGAACCTTAGGGGCAACGGTGGGTATTCTGGGGGTATCGTTGGGGATATTGTTGTAGCCGTAGAGTCTGGCCACCTCTTCAATCAGGTCTATCTCTCTATCGATATCGGTGCAGTAGGAGGGGATAGCAACATCGAGTGAATCTTTATTAACCTTAAAGTCAAAACGGAGTTTATCCATAATGGCCGAGATACCATCTACGCCGATACCTATACCAAGTATCGCCTTAACCTTGGCGGCTCGGATATTTATCTTTCTAAGCGGAGGATATTCTCCCTTGACCTCGGAAATACCTTTACAGATTTTTCCTCCGGCCAGGTCGGCAATCATAGCCGCTGCCCGGTCGAGCGATCTGGAAACCTGCTGAGGATCAACCCCATGCCCAAATCTGTGAGAAGAATCTGTTTTAAGCCCTATGCGGCGAGAGGTTTTTCTAATAGCAATAGATTCAAAGTAGGCGCTCTCTAATAATATATTGGTTGTGTCGTCTTCAACCTCAGACTTAAGCCCCCCCATAATTCCGGCCAGGGCCAAGCCTTTATCTCCGTTGGTAATTAGAAGGTCATCGGCGGTTAGTATTCTCTCCTTCTCGTCGAGGGTGGTAAACTTCTCCCCCTCTTTGGCAGTACGGACAACAATCTTCTTACTCCCTACCCTGTCGTAATCAAAGGCATGGAGCGGCTGCCCCTCATCTAGAAGTATAAAGTTGGCGATATCAACGACATTATTGATGGGGCGAAGACCGGCCGAGGTCAAAAGATCCGCCAACCAAGCAGGTGAAGGGGCAATCTTAACCCCACAGATCATCCGAGCTGAATATTGGGGGCAACGCTTAATATTATCAATCCCTACCGAAATATAATCGGAGATGGAATCTCCTCTTTCCGATAAGGCAACTGCCTGATCCTTCAGCTTTAGATCAAATAGGGTGGCAATCTCTCTGGCAACCCCTTTGGCACTGAGACAATCCGCCCTGTTGGGGGTAATCTCTACCTCGATAATTGGGTTAGACTCCGTTCCCTCATCGGTCAGAACAGTCTCAAGACCCGACATGGTCATCTTGGCCACCAAGTCTACGGGTGGAATGTCAAAGTCTATATATCTCTTAAGCCATTGATATGAAAGAAGCATAGTTATCTAAATTTGGTCTAAAATTTGGTTAAAAATCTTGTATCGTTCTCAAAGAGGAGGCGGATATCGTTTATCCTATACTTAAGCATAACCAATCTCTCTATTCCGACTCCAAAAGCGAAACCGGACCAAACCTCAGGGTCGTAACCGACCGCCTTAAAGACCTCAGGGTCAATCATCCCGGAACCGAGTACCTCGAGCCAGCCTGTGCCTGAACATACCCTACAACCTACACCTCCGCAGATGAGGCAGCTTATATCTACCTCAGCGCTAGGCTCTGTAAATGGGAAGAAGCTGGGGCGGAACCTAACCTTGGTTCCCTCTCCAAAGAATGTTTGTATAAATGTGTGTAGAACCCCTTGAAGGTGGCCAAAGGTAATATCTTTATCAACCATGAAACCTTCTACCTGATGGAACATCGGGGAATGGGTGATATCGGCATCGCAACGGTAAACCTTCCCCGGGGCGATAGACATAACCGGTGGCTGAACCTTCTCCATGGTGTGAATCTGAACCGGAGATGTGTGGGTTCTAAGAATCGTTTCTTCGGTAATATAAAAGGTATCCTGCATATCTCTGGCCGGGTGGTCTTTGGGGATATTGAGGGCTTCAAAGTTGTAATAATCTGACTCAATCTCAGGGCCTTCTTCAACACTAAAGCCCATACCGGTGAAGATATCGATAACCTCTTGCATTCCTCTGGTGAGGGGATGGATAGTTCCTTTAGAAGATGCCCGTCCGGGGAGGGTAATATCTATTCGATCTTTTTCCAGGGCGGTCTTTAGTTCGCTATCTTTAAGCTCGGCACCCTTGGCGGAAATGGCCCCTTCTATGGAAGTCTTAAGCGTGTTGGCCAGAGCCCCCATCTCTCTTCTTTCTTCGGGGGGGAGAGAACCCAGGCCGCTCAAGATTCCGGTCAACAGCCCCTTTTTACCAAGGTATTTCACCCTGATATCATTTAGAGTAACGCTGTCCGGGGCGGATGATATATCACCGACCGAATTTATCTCAAGTTCCTTTAGCTTCTCTTTCATAGTCAATTATTCTACCGCAAAGAAGACACCCGATGGGGAAATATTGGTGCTTAATTGCATAAAACTTGCTGTAGTCGACCGGCCTTTGACGCGCCCGGCTTTGTCGTCAATCCTCGCCATAGGCCCTGCTATGGCTGTGGTTGTCTTCGTGCCA
>JAHJSF010000132.1 GCA_018830405.1 Nitrospinota bacterium
TAGATCCTTTCATGGCTGTACTCCTTTCTCCGGGTTGAATTTTAACCAACTTATTTATAATTCTTTCCGGAGTATAGCCTATTACATAAAGTATGGCTTAAACCCTTTCCACAATATAGCAAGCTTTGCTAAAGAGGGGGATATTTCGAGGTGTCCCCTGCGGCGAAAAGATAAATAATGTCCCCTCCCCCATATTTTGATAAGATTGCCGAGAGTTTTTTAGAACGGATAGATTATATGACAGACTTAGAAAATCAAACCCCCACCATACCTGACCTGGCCGAGCGGGCCGAGGCCCTCGACCCGACCAAATCCTTTATCGTCCAAGCCCCGGCCGGATCGGGCAAAACAGAGCTCCTGACCAGAAGATTGCTCATCCTCCTATCTATGGTCAAGAGACCGGAAGACATTTTAACGGTAACCTTTACCAAGAAGGCGGCCCGGGAGATGAGAAACCGCGTTTTGGATACCCTGAGGAGAGGGGTCTCCGGTGAAGGGGGGAACGATGAAAGGGCAATATTGGCCAAGGGGGTTATTGAAAAGGACCGGGCCGAGGGGTGGAACCTGCTTGAGAACCCTGAACGCCTCAATATAGGCACCATAGATTCGTTCTGCACTAGGATAGCCACCCAGATGCCTATCCTATCTGAGATAGGCTCCCTCCGCACCATAACCGATGCGGCCGTTCCGCTATATAGAAGGGCAGCCAATCGCCTCATCATGAAGATAGACGATGACACCCCAATCGGGTCCAGGGTACGTTTCGCCCTCAGCCATATGGAAAACTCGATAGAAACCTTCGTCAACCATATGGTGGACATCCTGGCCAAAAGAGACCAGTGGACCAGACATATAAAAAGGGGGGAAATCCCTAAAAAGGAGGAGCTTGAAGCCTCTTTAAGGAGGTTGATTGAGGCCCAGGCGGATAAATTGAATAATATGCTGCCTGACGGGCTGAAGGGAGAGATACTATACTCGGCCCGGTGGGCGGCCCAAAACATCGATAAAGAGGAGAAGAAAGCGGCCTCTATAATTGCCTTGGGGAACTCGGATCGCTTTCCGGCCAATAATGTAACCGATATCCCCCTGTGGCAATATGTCGCCGACTTTCTCCTGACAGACAAAGGAGCTTGGAGAAGCATAGGGGGAGTAAACAAAAAGATAGGTTTCCCCGCTGATAAGACGGGGAGAGGAAGGGAAGAGAAAGAGGCCTTCCAAGGGATACTTGAAGAACTGATGCCAAACAGGAGATTGGAAGAGGCCCTCAAAGATGTCCGCGGCTTTCCGGCCAACCCTGAATATAGTCCAAAACAGTGGGAGGTTTTGGAAACGATATTGACCCTCCTCCCTCCCCTCGAAGGAGAATTAAAGGAGGTCTTTAACGAGGAGAGGAAGATAGATTTCATCGGGATATCGGAAGGGGCCATTGAGGCCCTCGGCACCGATGAGCTGCCAACCGAGATACTCCTAAACCTCGATATGCAGCTGCAGCATATACTTGTGGATGAGTATCAGGACACCTCAAGGACACACCAGAGCCTAATCAAAAAACTCACCCTGGGGTGGGAAGAGGGAGACGGGCGGAGCCTATTTATAGTCGGCGACCCGATGCAGTCTATCTACCTCTTCAGGGAGGCAGAGGTGGGACTATTCATAGATGCCTGGCAAAATGGGATAGGGGATATAAAACTGACCACCATAAGGCTGAAGACAAACTTCCGTTCCGGCCGGCCTATCATAGATTGGGTCAACAGGGCCTTTACCCCCCGATTCCCGATCAAGAGCAACAGCTCACTCGGGATAGTTGATTACGCCCCCTCTATCACTTCCGACCAAGAGACAGCCGGAGAAGTCAGGACTCATGTCTTGACTGAAAAGGATGATAAGGCCGAGGCCAATCTGATAGTAGGGCTTATAAAGGAGATAAGGGCTAAAAACGAAGGAGATGAGATTGCCATACTGGTCAGGAGCAGAAAACACCTTAACAATATTGTCCCCTACCTTAAAAGAGAAAGGATTTTATATTCTGCCCAAAAAATAGACAAATTACCTGAGAAGCAGATAATTAGGGATATCTACTCCCTGCTCAAGGCAATCATCAGCCCCTTTGATACGGTCTCCTGGCTCTCAATACTCCGTGCCCCCTGGTGCGGCCTTACCCTGGCTGAGATGAATAAACTGGTCTATGACAGACCGAAAGAGCCGATATGGAAAATCATTCAGGAGGAGAAAGAAGCCGATAGGGGGAGGCTGCCGCCCGGGAAAAGGGGGAATCTTCTCCGCCTTATAGAACAGCTTGAGGAGGCCTTAAGGTTAAAAGGACGCCTGCCGATTCGCAGGATTGTGGAGGGGATTTGGCTGGGAGTTGGAGGTGCGGCCTGTATAGATGAGGGAGAGCTGAAGGATGCCGATACAATCTTTGCCCTAATGGACACAGTCTCTGAGGGGGGGAATATAATCGATATTGATACCTTCGACTTTATGGTTGGAGAACTATATGCCGCCCCCTGCGATAAGGGGGAAAAGATTCTTAAAATAATGACCATACACGACTCGAAGGGGTTGGAGTTTGACCATGTAATTATCCCCGGTCTCGGTAAAACCACCGGCAACAACGATAAAGATCTCTTCATCTGGCTGGAGGATGAGAAATCTCTGGCCCTGGCCCCGATAGGGGGAACAGAAACGGATGAGAATGACCCAATATATTCTTTCTTGAATGGGATAAGGCTGGAGAAAGAAAAATATGAAAGAGCCCGGCTCCTCTATGTAGCTTCAACAAGGGCTAAAAAAGGATTATATATATTCGGTCACACCAACAGGCCAAAGGAAACCAGCCAGGAAGAGCCAAAACCATTAGGGGCTTCGTTGCTAAACTCAATATGGGACAACCTGCCTCTTGAAGAAAAAAGACCCTGTCCCCCTCCCGTTTCCAAAGAGGCAGAAAGGGCCGCCGGGCCAAGACTTAAGAGGTTAAAGATAGGTTATAAGTCCCCTACCCCGCCCAAATCAGTTATAAAAGAAACAAAAAGGGAGCGGATTCCCTCGACGGCCGATCCGGTCAAAAACTACTTGGGGGGAGGGAATGAGACGGCCAAAAAGGTAGGAACCGTAATACATCGATACCTGAAAAGGATATCGGAGGAGGGGATTGATAAATGGAGTGACTCGAAGGTAGAGGCAGAAATGAAAACAATTACGGCCATTCACAGGGAGTTGGGGACACCGGCCGAAGATATGCAGTCTGCGACGGACAAGACTATTGAGATACTTAAAAAGACAATTGATGACGAAAGGGGGAGGTGGATTTTGGGGCAACATGAGGGAGCCTCCTCAGAACTTTCAATAGCCGGGCTCTACAACGGCGAACTCGTTCATGGCATAATAGACAGAACCTTTATAGGTGAAAATGGGGTAAGATACATAGTCGATTACAAGACCTCCTCCCCCAACGGAGAAGAAATCGGCTCATTTCCGGAGGAGGAAAAGAGGAACTATTCAAAACAGCTTCTCCTCTACAGTCAGATTTTAAGGCTATCAGGAGAAACGAGAGAGATACAAAACGGACTCTTTTTCCCGGCCATAGCTGGTTGGATAGAATGGACAGCCGACAAATAGCGATTAAGCACCTTACAAACAGACCATAGGGGAGAAATA
>JAHJSF010000133.1 GCA_018830405.1 Nitrospinota bacterium
CGATAGACTGTCCCTTTACCGCGGTTGACCGGGAGATAGAAAAACTGAAGGTCGAAACGAATGTTATAATCGTCGATATGCACGCCGAGGCTACCTCTGAAAAGATTGCCATGGGGTGGTATCTGGATGGTAAGGTAAGTGCAGTCCTGGGAACCCATACCCACGTTCAGACAGCCGACGAGAGGATTTTCCCCAACGGAACCGCCTATATCTCCGATGCGGGGATGACCGGCCCAATCGATTCTGTTATAGGGATCAAGAAAGAGATAGTTATCAAAAAGTTTATAACCGGAATACCGAGCAGGTTTGAGGTGGCTGATGGCAAGGCCAAGCTTGAAGGGGTATTGATTGAGGTCGACCCCTCCACCGGCAGGAGCAGCAAAATAAAAAGGATACAGTTGGCCGAATAATGAAAAAGTTTTATATCACAACACCTATCTATTATGTGAATGATGTCCCCCACATAGGCCACGCCTATACCACCGTAGCTGCCGATGTAGCCGCTAGATATAACCGCCTCAGAGGGGCGGATGTCTTTTTCCTGACCGGCACAGACGAGCATGGACAAAAGGTTGAGGCCGCCGCCAAGCAGAGGGGGATATCCCCCAAAGAGCATACCGATGATATGCACCTCGCCTTTAAAAAATTGTGGGCCGAACTTAATATCTCCAACGATGACTTTATACGAACGACCGACCAGAGGCATATCTATGTTGTCCGAAAAATTCTACAGAAACTATACGACAAAGGGGATATCTATAAAGACTCTTACCAAGGCTGGTACTGCCAATCGGATGAGCGGTTCTGGACAGAGAAGGATATTGTAAATAAAAAATGCCCCGACTGCGGTAAAGAAGTGGAATCAATTGAGGAATCAAACTACTTCTTCAAGATGGGGGAACATCAGGAGTGGCTTATTAAATATATAAAGGATAACCCTCGCTTTATCCTCCCCGAGAGCCGCCGTAATGAGGTCCTCGGCTTCCTTAATCAGCCCTTGGGAGACCTCTGTATTTCCCGTCCCAAGGAGAGGCTTCCTTGGGGGATTACCATCCCCTTTGACGAGGATTATGTAACCTACGTCTGGTTTGACGCCCTTATAAACTATATCACCGCCCCAGGCTACACAGTTGATGATGAGAGGTTCAATAAATATTGGCCGGCCGATCATCATCTGGTTGGGAAAGATATTTTGACTACCCATTCAGTCTATTGGTCAACCATGCTTCATGCTATGGGTCTTCCACTCCCGCAAAACATATTCGCCCACGGCTGGTGGACGGTCGAAGGGGAAAAAATGTCGAAGAGTAAGGGGAACTTTGTCTCCCCGCACGGGATTATAGATGAGTATGGTGTTGATGCCGTCCGTTATTTTCTGATGCGTGAGGTCCCCTTTGGGCTTGATGGGGATTATTCAGCCAAGGCAATAGTGGGGAGGATAAACAGCGACTTGGCCAACAATCTTGGCAACCTCCTGAGCCGCACCGTTAAAATGACCGAGAAATATTTTGAAGGGATTGTTCCGCAGGCGGGAGAAGAAAATGAATCGGATAAGGCCCTTAGAGCCAGGATAGAGTCGGTTGTAGCCAATGTCGATTCAATGATGCCCGACCTCGCCTTTAGTAAGATACTTTCCGAAATATGGCTTGGGATAGACGAGGCCAACCGTTATATAGACTCTAATACACCCTGGACTCTGGCCAAAACGGAAGAGGGGAGGGTGCGCCTGAACTCTGTAATCTACAATACCCTTGAGGCACTAAGAATCGTCGCCTACCTCGTTATCCCCTTTATGCCTGAATCGGGAGAAGAGATATTGAAACAGGTTGGGAGTGCCAAGGTTTTGGGAGAAGATTCGCTTAAGTGGGGAGGGTTGAAAAGTGGCTCTAGTGCCGCATTTGGAAGACATCTCTTCTCTCGCATTACTTAGCGGGTTGCCTTCAAACGCTAACTGTGTTGGCTCGTCGTCAGCTCCTCGACATAGCTAACAGTATGCCTCCGTCGCC
>JAHJSF010000134.1 GCA_018830405.1 Nitrospinota bacterium
GACAAAAACCAAGGCAAAGAGCAAGGCGGAGGCTGTATCCAACGGGTATACCAAAACCGGCGCTGCTTTCAAAGGGTATGTAGGCCAGAAGATTGGCAATGATGTTTATAGGGCTTTCCCACCTGATGCGGTAAATAAGTCGGGCAAGTTTGAGATCTACTCCGATTTGTTGAAGGATAAGGGTTTTAGTCCTTTACCTAGTTGGGAGGAGGCTCCTGAACATAAGAAGATGAAATCAGGGGAGATGATTCTAACCACCTATAAGGTTGCTGTCCATAGCCACTCGAGGAGTCAGAATTGCCAGTGGCAGACCGAGATTTATCATGATAATCCGGCTTGGATTAATCCCAAGACTGCTGCGGAAAAAGGGATTAAGAATGGGGATACGGTTCGCCTCAAGTCTTCGGTTGGTGAGATGGTTACAAAGGTAAAAATTACCGAAGAGATTCATCCCCAAGCAATAGCCATTTCTCATCATATGGGACACTGGGAATATGGAGTGTTTGCCTCAGGTAAAAAGGCGGCTACCGGGCATGCGGCTATCCCTGATGTTAAATATAAATGGTGGACCGAGACGGGTACACGTCCAAATTGGATTATGCCTAATGCTCCGGAGCCTATTGGCGGGCATTTGCGTTGGATGGATACCGTGGTCAAAGTTACCAAGGCATAGGTTGTTACATTACTTCTTTTAGCCTTGAACGTTAGATGAAATTGCCGCCCAAAAAATTTGATTAAAAAAAGGAGGAGCAAGAATGTTAAAAGTAATTGCAAATGTGATTGTGTTTTTATTCCTCTCACTAATTGTTGTTGCGGGGTATTCAGTTGCTGCCGAAAAAAGTGCAGTAACATACGAGGAAAATGTTAAACAGATAGTTTCTGAAAAGTGTCTGTCATGTCATGGCAGCGATTCTCCAACAATCGATGAATTTAAAAAGGATAAGGAAGGGTTCGAGAAAAAGATGAAAGGACCAAGGATGGACACTTACGAAAACCTGATGATATTTGTAGATGGAAAAGATGCAGGTGCTTTAATGAGGAGGCTTGATGATGGGAAGAATACAAAAGATGGCAAGCCTGGTAACATGCACCAACGTCTTGGAAAGACTGATTCTGAAAGGGCTGCAATGTTAAAAATAATCAAAAAGTGGGTTGGCGGTTGGACTTTAAAAAAGAAAGCAGAAATGACCGAAGAGGATTTAAAGGCTATCAAGGCCCTAAAAGAATAAAAGTACAATTTTCTGCAAGCGTGCTGTCGGCGGCAACTTCATCTAACAACAGGCTAAAAGATTGGTATCCAAATGTTACGCACTTCTTTTAGCCTTGAACGTTATCGTAAAAATTTTCGCCGCAAGTTTGTTCCCGCCTTAACCCTCCCCCATCGGGGGAGGGAGGGTAGGGGGCATTTATAAAAAGATCGGGAGAAATAGATGAGAGATATGGATGTGTTAGCTGAGCATAGGAGTAACATTTACGGCCTCTTATCTATTGTTTACATTAAAGAACCAACCGATGAGTTTATTAAGTCGCTTAGAGAACCGAGCATCTTAAATACCTTCAAGGAGTTGGGACTGAATATTGGGGAAGGATTTCAGAATGTCGGGGATGGAAAGTTGCTGGAGGACTTAGTCTTGGAGTATACCCGCTTGTTTATCGGCCCCGGCAAACATATTTCTACCTACGAATCTGTTTGGTGCGACCAAGATGGGTCGCTTTGGGGTAAATCGACAAGTGAAGTGAAAAGATTTATAGAGTCATCAGGACTTGAATATCATGCCGATTGGACAGGGTTACCTGACCACGTTGGAGTGGAACTTGAGTTTATGCAGAAGATGATCAAAGCTGAGGCGCTGGCTTGGGAAAAGGAAGATAAAGAGATGGCAATGTCTCTCCTTCAGTATGAGCAGAAGTTTATGGATGAACATATATATAAATGGATTCCTCCCTTCTGCAAGAAGGTTGCCGAGGAGGCAACCCTTTCCTTCTACAAGGAAATTGCTGATTTGACCGGGAGTTTTATAGAGTTCGACAAAAAAGAGATATCTAGGTTGTTGAAGGAGAAATAGGGGTTGTTTTCCTAAATTGTTTTTTTGGAGGAGGTGAGTAATATGTTTGGAATCGGCGGCGGTGAATTAGTTTTGGTTCTTTTTATAGCGTTGCTCGTTTTTGGGGCTACAGGGTTACCGGAGATTGGCAAGGGATTGGGAAAGGCTATCAAAGAGTTTAAGAAGGCCGGCAAGGAGCTCAGAGGCGACATAGAAGAGTCAATCAAAGACGACGATGATGAAAAGAAGAAATAAAACTCAAAATGGACGACAAGGAAATTACAGTAGTAGAGCATTTAGAGGAACTAAGACGACGGCTCATTATCTGTGTGGTCAGTGTTATTTTAGGAGCAGGTCTCTGTTACCTTGTAGTTAAGAGAATTGCGGACCTTTTAGCCAGACCGGTGGGGAATTTGGTTTTTCTTTCCCCTACAGAGGCCTTTGTTACCTATCTGAAATTGTCTCTCATTTCCGGTGTTTTCTTGGCATCACCGATTGTTTTATACCAACTCTGGCGGTTTGTCTCGGTGGCCTTGAAAGGAGATGAGAAAAAAAGTCTTCTGATTTTTGCCCCATTTTCATTTATCCTTTTTGTCGGAGGAGTTGTCTTTGCCTATTTCTTTATTCTTCCTTTGGGGATGGATTTCATGCTTGGTTTTGCAACGGATACGTTGCGGCCAATGATATCTTTCAGTAGTTATGTTTCTTTTGCGGGGATGTTTTTGCTGGCTTTTGGGGTGGTTTTCCAGTTGCCCCTAGTAATGATGTTTCTTACTAAAATAGGGATAATCTCTCCTAAATTTTTACGGAAAAAGAGAAGATACGCCATCCTTATAATTTTTATAGTTAGTGCGATTCTAACGCCGCCTGATGTAATTACTCAGGCGTTGATGGCGGGGCCTCTGGTGGTGCTCTATGAAATAAGCATTATCCTCTCTAATTTTGTTTCTCCGCTAAGGATAGGGAGGCCTTCTGAATGACGGGGATAATATTGGTTGGGGGCAGGAGTAGCCGAATGGGGGCTAATAAGGCCTTTCTGAGGATACCTCTTTCTACCTCAGGCGGAGGGGGTAAGACAATTATTGAGATGATGGCGGATAAGATGAGAGTAGCCTTTAAGGAGATTATCATCGTTACAAACTCTACCGAGTCTGCCGAAGAGTATCAAGGTTTGGATGCAAGGGTGGTGAGGGATATTCTTCCTGACAAGAATTCTTTGGGCGGTTTATATTCCGGACTGGTTAATGCGAACAGTAAATATAGTTTTGTGGTTGCCTGTGATATGCCCTTTATAAATATGAGATTGATTGAGTATATGAAAAATAACTGTGCTGGCTTTGACGCGATTATTCCACGGCTCAGGACCGGTTATGAGACACTCCACTCAATATATTCAAAAAGTTGCCTCGGCCCCATCGAAAGACAGTTAGCCCAGGATAACCTTAAGATTAGGGATTTATTTCCCCAAATCAAAACAAATGAAATTGGAGAGGATACTATAAGGAGATTTGATCCGGAATTACTTTCGTTCTTTAACATAAATAAGGCTGATGATTATCAGCAGGCTGTAAATATTACTCCGAGCCTCTGTTCCTAAACTTCTCAACTCATGTTGAGGAATATGGAGTATTGGCCGTTTCGGGTAGAGAAGGAAACAACTCTGCCTCCCCATGCTTGGAAAGGAGTTTGACAGGATAAAACCGACCTCTCGACCAAGTAACGAGATGTCGGTTTTTTTGTTTGTGGTAACACCTTTATTTTTTGGGACAAGACTATGAAAAGCTTGGTTGACCAGCATGGCCGTAAAATAGATTATCTGCGTATCTCCATTACCGACAGATGTAATCTCCGCTGTATCTATTGTATGCCTGAATCAGGTGTTGCCCACAAATCACACGAAGAAATCCTGACCTACGCCGAGATTATGAAGATAGTGGTAGCGGCCTCCTATTGCGGGATTAAAAAGGTTCGGATTACCGGTGGAGAGCCTCTGGTGCGAAAAGACGTGGTTGACCTTGTGGCGGCCATAGCCAAAACAGCCAATATCAATGATTTTTCCCTGACAACAAACGGGATGCTTTTAGGTGAGTATGCAGAGGAACTGAAGAATGCCGGGCTGAGACGGATCAACATTAGTTTGGATTCTCTGGTCAGGGAAAAGTGCGAGATGATTACCAGGCGGGATGCTTTGAATAAAGTAGTTGAGGGGATAGATACGGCTCTGAGAGTAGGCTTGGGTCCGGTAAAGATAAATGTGGTGGTTATTAGGGGGGTAAATGATGATGAGATTGCCGAGTTTGCCAAACTTACCTGCGATAAGCCGCTGCATGTCAGATTTATAGAGTTTATGCCTATTGGCGACAACTCGATTTGGGGAATGGAGAAGTTTATTCCCAATGACGAGGTTAAAAACCTTTGTCGCGAGTTGGGGGAGCTTAAGGAGGAAGGGAGCCAACCGAATGGTAATACATCATCTTATCGTCTTGGGAAGGCTAAAGGAACGATATCATTCATAAGTCCCATAAGTTCCCCATTTTGTGGCGGATGTGGTCGCCTGAGGCTTACCTCAGACGGTAAACTAAGGCTCTGTTTAGGTTCGGCCGAGGAAATTGATCTCCTTTCCATAGTTCGTAATAGTAAATTTTCCTCGGAACACCTTATAGAGGCCTTTGAGAGGGCTGCGATTTTGAAGCCGAAGGGGCACCGGTTTAATTGTGCCCCTCACATATCTGGTAAAAAAACGATGTGTCAAATCGGAGGATAAAAAAGTGGCAAAACTAACACACCTGGATGAGCAGGGGAGGATAAAAATGGTTGATATAACGGAGAAGAAGATAACCTCCCGCATGGCCGTAGCCGAGGCAACCGTATCTGTCAAACCTTCAACCTTGGACAAGATTCTGGAGAAGAAAATAGCCAAGGGAGAGGTTTTTACAACTGCCAAGATTGCCGGTATAATGGCCGCCAAGCAGACATCCTCTCTTATTCCCCTTTGCCATCCCTTGCTGATTTCAAAGGTGGATATAGACTTTAGTATAAACAGTAAGGAATCGAAGATTCTTATTAGAGGTGAGGTGGTTTTAGAGGGGAAAACAGGCGTGGAGATGGAGGCGTTGACCTCTGTTTCGGTGGCCGCCCTAACAATCTATGACATGTGCAAGGCTGTTGATAAAGAAATGGTTATCTCGGACATCAAATTATTAAGAAAGAAAGGGGGGAAGAGCGGTGAGTATATCAGGGAATAATTCGAGCGGTCTTGTAGTCGCTGTTTCCACATCTCAAAAGAAGGGGGAACGGAAAGAGAATGTCGACAGGGCTATCCTGAAGGAGAATTTCGGGATAATCGGGGATGCCCATGCGGGGGACTGGCATAGGCAGGTTAGTCTTCTGGCAATGGAGAGCATAGATAAGATGAAAAAAAACCTCCCCCATCTTAATCCGGGCATATTTGCCGAAAATATTACGACAAGCGGGCTTGACCTGCCGCATCTCCCCGTGGGGGCAAGGCTTAAGATTGGTGATGGTGTCCTTTTGGAGGTTTCTCAGATAGGGAAGGAGTGTCATACCAGATGCGCCATTTATTATGCTGCAGGGGACTGTGTGATGCCCAAGGAGGGGATATTTGCCATAGTGCTAAAGGGGGGATCTGTTCAAGAAGGGGATTGTGTTGAGGTTATAGGCAATGTCGAGGCATAAAAATGGATAAACCAATAAATGAACAACTGAAGGGGATCAGGGTTGCTATCTTGACAGTCAGCGATAGTTGTTCGAGCGGCGATAGAGAGGATATATCGGGGCAGGTTATCAGGGATGAGGTTGAGCAACTGAGCGGGGAGGTTGTTAAACATGATGTTGTGCCTGATGAGATACCGGCGATTAAGGAGAGATTATCGACCTACTCTAATGAGCTTAAGGTCGATCTTGTCCTGACTACCGGAGGAACCGGTTTCTCCCCCCGTGATATTACGCCGGAGGCAACTTTGCAGGTTTTGGATAAGGAGATACCGGGGATTCCTGAGGCGATACGCGCCGAGGGGTTAAAAAAGACAAAGAGGGCTATCCTGTCTCGGGCCGTGGCAGGGATAAAAGGTCGAACCTTGATTATTAACTTCCCCGGAAGTAGCCGGGGGGTAAAAGAATCTTTGGCGGTAATAATCGATATTATTCCGCATGCCCTTGAAATGATAAGAGGGGGAGGACACTAGTGAAACTTGAGAAGATACGCTTCGACCGCATGGAATTTGCGGGGGCCTTGGGAGATATCGGCATTCTTATCCCGCTGGTTGTTTCTCTGGTAGCCATAAACGGGCTTAATCCGACCATGATTCTCTCTCTGGTTGGTATCTTTTATATTATATGCGGACTTTACTACAGGGTTCCGATGTCGGTTCAACCCCTTAAGGCCGTAGCGGCCATTGCCATTGCGAGCGGACTTGGGGCGTCGGTCATTTCGGCGGCGGGGATACTGATGGGAATTTTTCTCCTCTTTATTTCTGTGACCGGTTTAGCTGAGCTTCTGAATAGAATCTTTGCCCGGCCTATAATTAGAGGCATACAGCTTGGGGTAGGTTTGATGTTGATTAGAACCTCTTTGTTACTTATAGCCAGACCGATAAATGGGGCAGGGTCAATTCTGCTGACCAACAATATGGCCATACCGTTCAGCTGGCTGGTTGTTGCGGCAGGGATAATCATTATGCTTATACCGCTTTGGGACAGACAGTTTCCGGCTTCCATCGTAATATTGGGTTTAGGTCTGGCGGCGAGCATGTTCAGCGGTCAGTTAAACGGCCTGAACCTCTCTTTTTTCAAACTCCACAAAATAATCGTGACTGTTCCCGCCAAGGATGACTTCATTAAGGCCCTTGTTCTTCTGGTCATACCTCAGATACCCCTTACCCTGGGCAATGCCGTGGTCGCCACAGAGGATGTAGCTAAGAGATATTTTGGGGAGGGGGCAGAAAGGGTGAAAGCGCGTCCCCTGGCCTTTGGCATGGGGATAATAAATATTATTGCCGGATTTACCGGCGGCATGCCTGTATGTCATGGTTCGGGAGGTCTTACCGCCCACTACAGCTTTGGGGCGCGTACCGGGGGGGCATCTGTAATCATTGGTTCCATCTGTTTGTTGTTGGCCCTGATGTTTGGGAATGGGATAGGTGAAATATTTAAGATAATTCCGCACGCCATTCTTGGAATTATGCTTTTTTATGTCGGCCTTAAACATGCCCTCCTGATTACCGATTTAGAGAAAAAAGAAGAACTGTTCTTAGCCTTAGGGATTGGAGTAACTGCTATTTTGACAGGTAACCTTGCTATTGCTTATGGGGCAGGAATGAGTTTATGGTATTTTGCCCGTTTTGTCAGGAAAAGCTTTTGTGAGGCTTAAGCTATACCATAGATTTTAAAATGGGCGATCTATACTGCTCCCCATTATGGTCAGCCAGGGAGAGCTTTTCAAGAGGAATAGGCTTTTGTAACAGGGCAGTACTTCGAAAGTGCTCCGTCTAAGATAAAACGAAATATTTTCATACTATTAACCTCGCGCTGTTTGCTCAAAATAATGCCAGGCTGAGGAAAGTTACATACTCGGCAGGATATCAGTCGCCATTCCGCGCCGCACTTGTGTCAGAAGCGGTATGGGACCATCGTCTAAAATGTTTTTATATTTAAGCCCCCTTGGGCCTCAGCCGCGATTGCTTGGCCGGCCCAAGAGGGCTACATTAAGCTGGTTATTGGGAGGTCAAACCGCCTTGACAGATTATTTTTTCCTCTTATTTCCCGCCGCCTTTGCGGACGCTTGAGTCGTATATCAGGAACTCCGATATCTTTTTGGCCGACATCGGGTCAATCCCTGAGCCTGGTTTCCCCATCATCTTCTTGATAACCTTCTTCCATTCGTCGGCCGTGGTGTAACTTGCCCCTATCGGCCGGGCCAAGACATGACAGTTTGAGCATTTATCTTTAAAGATATTGTTGTAGATATCCTGCATCTCCTTCGGATAGGAGGAGACATCTATCTCTCCCGGCCCGTTATCGAGCGGATCGGGAGGGGCCATTTCAGGCATAGCCCCGGCGATGATAGGTGTTCCCCATATGGATACTATTAAAAGAACAAGTATCAATTTTTTCATTATTCTCACCTTAAAAAATATTTTTATATTTGGGCCCCCTTAGGCCTCAGTAGCGACCACTGGGCCTAAGGGGGTACCCACAACCTTAAGGAGTTAGACTTAAGGGTTGTTGCTTAGAACATCAGACTCGCCTTAATGAGAACCCTCGACAGATCATCAACCTTTGACCCGTAGTTGGTTACGTTTGAGGTGGTAGCGTTGTATGTCCCGTACTTGGTCAACTGATATTCGGTGGTGATCTTAAGAGCTGCCTCCGGCGAATATCCGAGGGCCAAGGCCATACGGGACATGTCATTAACTGTGTAGGTGCCCAAATCCTCGGTCCTGCTTCCGGACAAGTGGCTGTACATGGCAGCTGCCTCAAGCTTCTTGGTCAGAGGATAATCGAACTGGGCATACCACCCGGTCTTGGTATATTCATGTTTTGTCCCCGTTGAATATATGTTGGCTGCGGTAGTACCGCTACTGGCCTTATTTATCCACTCGGTTGGATTGGTGGCATACTCGGCCCTGAAGTTACCGGCGCCGACAGGGATGTGTAAATCAACTATTTGAATAGAGTTTGTCAGCTTAGACTCCGGGTCAAACTTGCCGGTCAGGTATGAGGCCCCGATGGTGAAGGTATTGCCGTATGAGTAGGCAACCCTGCCGCCGATCTCCTTATTCAGGTTGTTATCACTGGGCTGGACATGGTCCATCTCCCAGGTCATCTCAACCCTGCTGGCAGCCTCGGTTCCTCCCGTGCTCGGGTCGAAGGTGACATCATTGTGGTAGATGCCGTTTACCACATAAACCCCGTACCACAACTGGTCTTGGCTGTTGTTTACCCACTTACTTCCGCTCAACATCAAGCCTGTATCGTAGTGAGGAGACATATAGATCGGCCTCGGCCCGCCGTGTAGCTCCATATTCTCATCCGTATGGTCGGTATAGGCCAACGGCCTGGAGACGGTTTTAAGGTTTCCATCCATGACACTGTTCAGGTTATAGGCCCCCAAAGGTTTGAAGAACCTACCGGCAGTGATTGTCAATGGATTGCCTCCAAAGTCATCTCCGCCGGCGTACGGGGAATACGCGACGTTAGCCTCCCAAACCATCGGCATATGGCGGTCACTCATACATACCATCAATGTCGCCTGTGTCTTGTCCGATACGTCGATATTTAACATAGGATGGATATGGGTCATCCTAAATGTCTGGTTGGTCAGATTCTGATCCGGCCACTCATATATCGACATTGCGGCCCCTGCCTGCGGTGTATCTCCCCCTATGTTGGCCCGATATTCCGCGCTTATGTCTCCGCTTAGGGAAACCTTGACTGCTTCAGCTGAGATGGCACCTAAGGAAAAGATAGCTACAAAAACAATCAGCGATGATCCTATTCTCCTTACATTCATTTTTTGCCTCCAAATTATTTATTTTTAAGTTGACCTTAATTTGTTCTAACTCTCTTAACTCGAATAACGCTTCTTTCCTCTTTGTCCTTATCCTCCTTTCCGTTTCTTTTGAACTTTTATTGCCTCGACAGACAATACGACAGTATTATCATTACTTTGGTAGTATTTAATAAAGCAAGAGTTGTGCCAAAGTGTCAGTTGTTTACTTAGTCTTTGATTTGAAATGACATATGCTAGTTACGGGAGGCTTTGCAAGTCTGCCTTGGCTTCCAATTTTACCAACAAGGTATCCTGTTTGAAGGGATGTGGAGGTGCCAATTACTATTGTTGTTACCGTATAGTTGTTTTTAAATGGGAAAAATTAGGTGAGGAGCGATGGGGTCATATCACCTAACTGCTTGATATAAAACAGGTTTGTCTCAAGCAAGGAGAAGGTGGGTGAAGATTATTTTGGAGAAAACCACGAATATGTGGCCGAAACGCGGAAAAACTACATTTGTGTATGTTTTTATCGGTGAAGCGACTCAGATGTGGTATATGTTGGGTGAAGTTTGATTGCTTTTTTTATGGTGCATCTCAACCATATCGGCCAAGGTTATGGTGCAGATGCTCCCCATCATCGCCTTTTTCATATTGACCCATATATCGCGGGTGATACATTTATCGCTACGGGGGCACAACTTATCGTCGTCAACGCAGGAGGTTGGGGCTATAGAACCCTCAACAAGCTCTACTACTTCACACAGCGTTATTTCGCTTGGAGCTTTGGCCAGGGAGAACCCTCCAACCCTTCCTCTGGTGCTGTTGACTAGGCCACCGGAGATAAGCATGGTCATGATATGCTCAAGGTATCTTACAGAGATATCTTGTCTGGCGGCTATGTTCTTTAGGAGTATAGGCCCTTCCCCATAGTGTAGGGCGAGTTCTAACATGGCCCTGGCGCCGTATCTCCCTTTGGTTGATAGTTTCATTTTTCAGTAAGTCTTTTTTAAGTGTTTATTTTTTTACTGTTTCACTAGTATAATGAACAGATATTTTTGCGGCTACTTTTAAAAACACCGTTTCAGTATACATTGGTAATAGGGGAAAAAGTAAAGCAATTTTTATAATTAGGATATTCTGATACATACTATGGACACGAAGAAAGAAGCCATACTTAAAGAGATGGGGGATATCCCCGAGGAGTTTTATTATGAGCTGGTGAGGGAGTTTCTCTCCGATGCCTTTGGCCAGATAGATTCCCTTGAGAGCAGCCTGAAGGGGGGAGATATAGAATCGGCTAAGAGGACAATACATTCTATTAAAGGGGTGTCTGCCAATCTCAGGCTTAATGATATCTGCCAATTGTCAAAAGAGGTGGAGGCTGATATCAAGAACGGCTTGGGTTTTGATGAGATTGCAGGTAAGGTGGATGCCATGAGGTCTATTCTGGTTCGCCTGTCGGATGAGGTGGACTGAGTTTTCAGATTTGTTTTTATATCCATCGCACAACTTGAAAATGTTTTATCTGTCAAAGGAGAGGAGAGTCTATGTGGAACGTTCTTATTGTAGATGATGATTTTGTTAACCGTAAGCTTTTAACAGAGATATTACGTGACAAAGCCGTGTGCGATACAGCTGCAAATGGGGCCGAGGCCATTCAGGCCTATAATCTTTCTATTGATGAGGCGAGACCCTACGATATAATTCTTCTCGACATTGCTATGCCTGATATTGACGGAATGGAGGTTCTGGCCAAGGTAAGGGAGAGTGAGGAGTCGGCCGGCATAGAGTTGGGGAAGGGGATACCGATAATAATGGTGACCGCCTATAAAGAGCCTCTCTTTGATTCCTTCAGCCAAGGTTGTGATGACTATATCGTCAAACCTATTGATCCGGCCGAGCTGGTCTCTAAAATGGCAGGAGTGCTCGGTAAACATAAAGTACGCTACTCTTAATGGTGCTGTGAGTTCATTGGAGATGAGGCGTCATTTTTTTGTTTGACAAGTTTGTTGGCTGGTGATATCTTTCAAAACCCGTTCTTAAAAATGGGATTATGAAAAACTTTGAGAGGTGGTCATAGCCCTCCAAAAATATTTTTTGTTTGACAATATCACCAAAGTGGTGATATCTTTCAAAATCCGTCCCCAAAAAAAATGGGAGGCGGATTGGTTTTTATTAAACTACGTTCTTTAGATTTATGACGACGATAAGTATCAAAAAAGGATATGATCTTAAAGTAGCAGGGTCGGCCGCCAGGGAGGTTGTCTCTGCCAAGCACCCGACTACCATTGCCATCCATCCGGTAGAGTTTCGAGGAATTAAGCCTAAGCTCCTGGTTCAGGAGGGAGATAAGGTTAGAGGCGGATCTCCTCTCTTCTCAGATAAGGTGAATCCCGCAGTCAGGTTTGTTGCCCCCCATTCAGGTGTTATTTCTTCGATAAACTATGGAGAGAGGAGAAGGCTCGACTCCATAATCATTACCCCTGATTCAAGCAACGACCCGATCGATTTCGGGGCCAAAGACATAAACGCTATCCAGTCTATGAGCAGAGCCGAGGCTGTTACCTATCTACAGGATAGCGGAGCCTTTACATACCTCAGACAGAGGCCTTTCAATTCTATTCCTGATTCCGGCCGACCCCCCAAATCCATATTTATAAATGCGATGAATTCTGCGCCAAACTCCCTTGATCAGGAGTTTGTTCTTGAGGGGAGAGAAAACGAGTTACAGCTTGGAATCTATCTTATTAAGAAGCTTACAGAAGGAAAAGTCCATCTTTGTCATACCGAGGGCTCTAAGCTATTTACCTCTCTATCAGGTGTTGAGAAACATGCCTTTACCGGCCCTCATCCTTCCGGCTTGGTCGGGACACATATCCACTTCATAGACCCGATCAATAAGGGGGATATCGTTTGGTATATCAGTGCCATGCACCTGGCCGCCATAGGCTCTCTCTTAAAAACAGGGCATTTTGACCCTGAGACGGTAGTGGCCATGTCGGGAGAGGGGTTAAAGAATCGAAAGTATGTAAAGACCATTATAGGAGCTGATCTAAAGGGTCTTATAGGTGACGGACTTGAGAAGGAGGAGCAGAGAATCGTCAGCGGGACAGTCCTCTACGGAACAGCTGTTGACCTTTCCGGCCATATCCTCTATTACAATAATGACCTACAGGTTATCCCTGAGGGGCGTAAGAGACGTTTCCTCGGCTGGATGATGCCGGGGTTGGATCAGTTTTCGGTCACTGCCAGGGTGTTTTTGTCTTCCTTAATTCCGTCCGGTCCTATTAACTATACAACGAATATTAATGGCGGTCACAGGGCCCTTGTCTGGACCGATGTTTATGACAATTTTACGCCGCTTGGAATATATACCAATTTCCTCCTTAGGTCAGTTTTGGCCGAAAATCTTGAGGAGATGGAACAGCTTGGCATATTTGAGGTGGCCGAGGAGGATTTTGCTCTGGCTACCTATGTCTGCCCATCAAAGATAGATGTAAGCGCCATAATAGGTAAAGGTTTGGCGACGATAGAAAAGGAAGGGTATTAGTATGAGGTTGATAGCTGATCTTTTTGATAAGGTAAGACCTAATTTTGAGAAGGGGGGGAGCTTGGAGTTTGCCGAGCCACTCTTTGAGGCTACCGAAAGTTTCCTCTTCACTACGGATAAGGTTACCGAGGGAAAAACGCATATTCGCGATTATCTAGAAACCAAGAGGCTTATGTCTATGGTTGTTCTGGCCGTTGTTCCATGTACATTAATGGCCTTTTATAATACCGGTCTTCAGCGTCTTTTGGCTACAGGGGTTGCCAATCCTTCAATTCTGAAAGCGATGGGAATTGGGGCGATGGTTTTCTTTCCCTTATATATTATAACTTTAATAGCCGGTGGTTTTTGGGAGGTTCTCTTTGCCATAGTCAGAAAACATGAGATAAACGAGGGTTTTCTTGTTACCAGTCTCCTCTTTCCTTTAATACTTCCTCCTACCTTGCCCCTTTGGCAGGCGGCCATAGGGATATCGTTCGGTGTTGTTATAGGGAAAGAGGTCTTTGGGGGAACAGGGATGAATATACTCAACCCGGCCCTGACTGCCAGGGTATTCCTCTTCTTTACCTATCCAAGTAACATGTCGGGGGACAAGGTTTGGATTTTGGTCGATAGTGCCAAAGATAAGTTAATAGACGGCTTTAGCGGAGCGACTCCTTTGGCGGTAGCAGCGGCTGAGACAGGGGGAAATGTGGTGGCCGCCCTTAATAAGGCGGGGTTTACCTATTCAAAACTCTTTTTTGGCTTAATCCCCGGTTCTATCGGCGAGACATCTGCCCTGGCCTGTCTTATAGGAGCCGTAATATTGATATGGGTTGGAATAGCATCCTGGAGGACTATGGTGGGGTGTATCTTGGGGGCAACGGTCGTTAGTACGGCGTTTAACTTTTTGGCCCCGGCTTCAACAAATGCTATGTTGTCTTTACCCTTCTACTACCATTTTGTTATGGGAGGCTTTGCCTTTGGTACTGTCTTTATGGCGACCGATCCGGTCAGTTCGGCCACAACCAGTACCGGCAAGTGGATATACGGGATACTTATCGGTGTGCTCGTAGTTATCATACGCTGTGTAAATCCGGCTTACCCTGAGGGAATGATGCTGGCCATATTATTAATGAATGCCTTTGCGCCGCTTATAGATCATTTTGTAGCCGAGGCAAATATAAAGGGGCGAAAGAAACGTGCGACGGAGTAACGCTTACACAATATTTTTTGCGGGATTGGTCTGCCTAATCTGCAGCGCCCTGTTGACCTTGGTTTCCTTTGGTTTAAGGGACAGGCAAGACCTGAATAAGGAGATTGAACGTAAAAAGAACGTTCTTAAGGTTATTGGTGTTGATGATTTACTGGCCAAGGCCGAAGGTGAAGGCACTAAGGCAATTATGGAACTTTATGCCAATAGGGTTAAGGAGGTAGTTATAGATACTAAAGGGGAAATAATTGAGGGACTTACCCCTGAAAACATTAAATCTCCCCAAGAGGAGTTGTCTGTCTACGTTTCAGTAGATGGAGATGCCGTTACCGGCTATGTTATCCCGATAGAGGGTCCCGGTTTATGGTCTACTCTCTACGGTTATTTCTCGATGGAGAATGATCTTAATACTGTTAAGGGTATCACATTCTATGAGCATGGGGAGACACCCGGACTTGGAGGCGAGATAGAAAAGCCTTGGTTCCAGCAGAACTTTGTTGGCAAGAAGATATTTGGTGAGGATGGTCAATTACGGAGTGTAACAGTGGTTAAAGGGAAGGCCAAGGAGGTTATTTCTAATGAAGCTGAGAGGAAATATTATGTTGACGGAATAAGCGGGGCCACCATGACATCCACGGCGGTTACCGATCTATTAAAGTCCTCCCTAGATAAGTATAACCCCTACATTGCCACTGTTCGTAACGGAAGAGAGGTGCTATGAGCCAGAGAGAAGGATTGTTTTCAAAAAGAAGATGGGAGGCATTTAGGGAGTTTGTTTGGGAACAGAACCCGATAAGTTTCCAGATATTGGGGATATGTTCAGCTTTAGCTACAACAACCCAGGTTAAGACAGCCATGATTATGGTCCTAGGTCTGGCCTTCGTTACTTCACTATCCAATACTATTATTTCCCTTCTTAGGAAATATATACCGTCGGCCATACGTATAATAATCTTCCTGGTGGTTATCGCTACCCTAGTTATTATAGTGGATGAAGTGTTGAAGGCCTTTATGTTTGATCTCTCGAAGAAACTGAGTGTTTACGTCGGCCTTATTATTACCAACTGTATTGTTATGGGACGGGCCGAGGCATTTGCCATGAGTAATGGCCCGTGGGATTCATTCCTCGATGGTTTGTCTAACTCGGCCGGGTATGGACTATTCCTGTTGGCAGTGGCGATACCTAGAGAGCTGTTTGGAAAAGGAACCATCCTTGGTTTTACAATTATTCCTGAGTCGGCCTATCAGATGGGTTACAAGGATGCGGGGATAATGCTCTTGGCCCCTTCAGCCTTTATTATTTTAGGGCTCTTGATTTGGGGAAAGACAGAAATAGAAATGAGGGCAGCAAAGAAGGGGGGAAGATAATAGATGCAACACTATCTTAGCTTAGCGATAAAATCTATATTTGTAGAGAATATACTCCTCGCCTTTTTCTTGGGGCAATGTTCTTTCGTTGCCTGTTCAAAGAAGGTTGAGACCGCCATAGGCCTGGGGACAGCGGTTATTTTTGTTATGACCATAACTACTCCGGCCAGTTGGTTCTTTTACAATATACTCTTAAGGAAGGGTGCGCCCCTTCTGATGTGGCTGAATGTCCCCTTCTTAGATCTCAGCTTCTTGGGCTTTATGGCCTACATAGCGGTTATTGCAGCCATGGTTCAGTTTCTTGAGATGTTTCTTGATAAGTATTTCCCTGCCCTGTATGCGGCCCTCGGTATATTCTTGCCTCTTATAGCGGTTAACTGTGCTGTTCTCGGCGCAGCTCTCTTTATGGTCAAGAGAGATTATAACCTTATGGAGTCGATTGTATACGGAGCCAGCACAGGTATGGGATGGGCGATGGCCATTGTGAGCATGGCGGCCATAAGGAAAAAACTAAGATATTCGAATATTCCGGCCGGTTTGGAGGGATTGGGTATTATCTTCATCATGACCGGTTTGTTGGCTATGACCTTCATGTGTTTCTCGGGGATAAAGCTTTAAAATGAGTCTTACAAATATACTTTTTCTAAGTTCAGGTATCTTTACCTTAAGCATCCTGGCTATGGTTGGGCTTTTGCTGGTTGCCCAATCAAAGCTGGTTGAGAGTGGCGATGTATCTCTTCGAATCAACGATGATGATGATTTAACCAAGGTCGTCCCGGCAGGATCTACACTTCTTACAACCCTCTCCGGAGCGGAAATATTTCTCCCTTCGGCCTGTGGCGGCGGTGGAACCTGCGGTATGTGTAAGTGTCAGGTTGTGGCCGGCGGCGGGGATATACTGCCGACTGAGACGAGCCATATAGGGAGAAATGAGGCTAAAGAGCATTGGCGCCTCAGTTGTCAGGTTAAGGTTAAGCAGGATATGAGTCTCTTAATTCCTGACGAGATATTCAATATTAAGAAGTTTGAGTGTACTGTCAGGTCAAACAGGAACGTTGCCTCCTTTATCAAGGAGCTTATCCTGGAATTGGATAATGGGGAAACATTGAAGTTTAAGTCCGGCGGGTATATACAGATTGATATTCCTCCTTACGATATAAGCTTCAAGGACTTTGCCATAGAGGAAGAATATTGTCCTGCCTGGAATAATTTTAAGCTATGGGAGATTAAGGGAAAGAATGAGGAGCCTATCTACAGGGCCTATTCTATGGCCAACCATCCGGCCGAGGGGAATATAGTTATGCTAAACGTCCGTATAGCTACACCTCCTCCGGGGGCTACCGATATACCGCCGGGACTTTCTTCAACCTATATCTTCAACCTGAAACCTGGTGATAAAGTAACGGTAAGCGGTCCCTATGGTGAATTCTTTGTTAAGCCCACCAAAAGAGAGATGTGTTTCATAGGGGGTGGAGCCGGTATGGCCCCGATGAGGTCTCATATATACAATCAGATGTTAACGGAGAAGACCGACAGAAAAGTTACCTTCTGGTATGGAGCCCGCTCTAGGCTTGAGATGTTCTACCATGAGGAGTATCTTGAGATTGCCAAGAATCATCCCAACTTTAGCTACAATATAGCCCTTTCCGACCCGCAGCCTGAGGATAAGTGGGATGGGCCGACCGGGTTCATACACAATGTTATTCATGATATGTACCTGAAGGATCACGAAGACCCAACAGAGATAGAATATTATCTATGCGGTCCCCCAATGATGATGAGCGCCGTTCAGAAGATGCTCTACGATCTGGGGGTTGAGAAGGAAATGATTGCCTTCGACGAATTTTAAGTAAAAATAATTTAGCAGCAGCAATGGGGGACTTAAAAGTCCTCCCATTTTTTTGTACTAACTTCTTGGCTCATACTATATAGTCCCTTACTGGCCCATGTAGGATTTTATTTCCTTTGTTTTTCCCTACCAATTCAGTGTAGATAGTTCCTCTGCCTGTTGATTGACTCTAAATCTGCAACGAAAAGGTACCCCCCCCTCAGAGTGATTATACATTTACGTATGATTGTCACCTTTTCTCTTTTCCATCTTCCCCTAGGATTCCCTTTTAAGCTCAAACAAATTAAGCAGTTAGAAAAACGACTTTTGCACGGCATATTTTTTGCAAATAGTATAGTGAAAGTCAATATTAATTTATTAGTTAATTGTGAGGGTTAGTGGTCGGCCCAGTTCTTTCTTTTGGGCCGCATTTAGTAATTTTGTCAATTTTATAGAAAAGAGGGAGACTTGAGATCAAGTAGAGTTTTTTCGACAAAGGTAGTTGCTTTATTGTTGTCTATAATTTTTATTGCCACTCCAGTCTCTTACGCGGCCAACAGCCAAGAGATTGAGGCCCTTAGAAGAGAGCTTAAAGCTATTCAGCAGAAGCTGGATGCCCTTGAAGAGAGCAAGGAGGAGGATTATGATGAGCTTGATGACCGCCTTGGTAAGGTTGAACTTCATTCGGCCACCGACAAAATATCCTTCTCAGTTGATTTTAGAACCAGAGCCGATTCAATCCATTATCAAGATATCAGGGTAGCCCCACAGTCACTCATAAATAGTTTGTTGGCAGTAAGCGGAGACCTTAGCACAGTTAGAAGTGCCATGGCTGGCCCTTTCCCCTCCCCAGAAAAGTATGATCTAAACAACGATATAATCTACACCAATAAGTTTAACCTCAATATGAAGGGGAAGGTTAACCCAAGCCTCAACTTTATGGGGCGTATTAGTGCCTATAAGGTCTTTGGGGATAGTACCGGTGTTCAATACTACGCAGGGAGTCCAGGGGGAGACGTTGCCTTGGACGGGAATAGCGCCTCTCTCCCTCATGGGGATGCCCTTCACCTTGATAGGTTCTACTTTATCTATAAAGATAGTCTAAAGGATATCCCTGTGAGCTTCTCTTTAGGAAGACGCCCTTCAACAGACGGGATGGGACTTGAATATGCCGAATATGATGTTGAAGGGGGGTCAGCCGTAGCCACAATTATAAACTGGCAATTTGATGGAGCCTCCCTCTCTTTCAATCTTGAGGAGGCAACAGAAGTTCAGGGAGCCAGCTTAAAGTTCTGTTACGGAGTTGGGTATGAGAATGGCTGGGGGAATAGTGGGGCCTTAAGCAGCAGCTCA
>JAHJSF010000020.1 GCA_018830405.1 Nitrospinota bacterium
CCCCTCCCTTTGACAAAGGGAGGTCGGGAGGGATTTTATAAATAAGATTTCCTCCCTACCCCTATTTATTAAATAATTCTTTTATCCCCTTATCAAAGGGGGCACGGATAATCCCCTTATCCGTAACTATAGCCGCAATATTCTTATGGGGTGTCACATCAAAGGCAGGATTCTTAATGGTTATCCCCTCTGGGGCTACACGTATCCCCTTAATATGGGTAACCTCTTCCTCGGGGCGCTCCTCAATAGGAATGTGACTCCCATCGGGAATATTTCTATCTATGGTTGAAAGGGGGGCCACAATATAGAGAGGGATATTATGCTCCTTGGCCAATACCGATAGGGAGTATGTCCCTATCTTATTGGCCGTATCACCATTGGCGGCTATCCTATCAGCCCCTACTATTATCTTTTTTATAACCCCCTTATTCATAAAATAACCAGCCATATTATCGGTTATAAGATTGGCCTTTATCCCTTCTTTGAGTAGCTCCCAGGCGGTCAGACGCGCCCCTTGAAGGAACGGCCTTGTTTCATCGGCATACACCTCTATGTTTTTCCCCTGCTCATGGGCCGCCTTGATAACCCCAAGGGCTGTTCCATATCCCCCCGAAGTAGCCAATGCACCGGCATTACAATGGGTAAGAATAACATCCCCATCATCTATCAGCTCCGCCCCTATGTAGGCCATACTTTTATTTATTTCCCGATCCTCTTTTAGAACCTTGGCCGCCTCGTGGCTGATTTCTCCCTTAAGCTTGGAAACGGAATCGGCACTGCTCTTGGCAACAAGATTCCTCATCCTCTCTATAGCCCAGAAGAGATTAACTGCGGTGGGACGGCTCGATACAAGATGGTCGCAAATCTTATTGACCTCTATCTTGAAGAGATCCATATCTTCCGTATCAATACAATTGACTCCCACCGCCACACCAGCCGCTGCCGCAACCCCTATAGCCGGAGCGCCCCTGACAACCATATCCTTTATGGCATTGTAGACACTATCGCAATCGCAACAATCGACAAAGACCTCCTCCGTAGGGAGTTTCCTCTGGTCTATAAACCTTACAGTCCCATCATCTAAAATCTCCACTGTATTAAACATATTTCCTTTCTTAGCGGTTATTCTCCATGAGAAATTCTAATTATTTGACCTGTTTCTTCTACTATTTCTGCTTCTGCCACACCACCCATCCATCCTTTTGGCAGGGAGCCGGAAACAAACCAGATGCCGTTTTTCAAAATGGCATTATACGGTTTTTCTCCTTCAATTACCTTTTCACCATAGATTGGATTCCAAACAGCAACTGCAATTTTAATGGCGGTTTTCTCGTCCGGAACATAGCCAGCTTCCGGTTTGAAATTATGTTTTTTAATCTGCTCTAATAAAGCGTCGTTATAAGTCTCCGTTTTCAACTCATTCTCAAGGATTAGCTCTTGCTTCCCTTTTGCATAAACAGATGAGCATGCGACAAACAAAGTTAATAAGATCAGTAAAATTTTTTTCATAGCAACCTTAGTGCGTATATTCGATTATCTCTATTTCGGGAGAGATGTTTTTTCTTATCGCCTCTCTAATCTTTTGAAAATGAGGGCATGGATAATCAATTGGATTTCCTCTGGCCAGACAGGAGGCGAGGACAATTATCTCCGCTCCCCTTCCAATCATCATCTGTGCCCTGGGAACAGCCCTCTTGCCGGGACATCCACCACAGCTTACAAACCCAACTATCTCTACCGGGCCCGTCTTCTCAAAGGCAAACCTACCTTTTAAGGCAGCTTTGAAATCGGCAGTTCCGGGACATATATCCTCTGTTTGCTGACAGCGAATAATCCCAACCTTTTTCATGGCTTACTCCTTTAGCGAATATAGGGATGATAATATTCTCATCCCCTCCCCCTTTTCCAAACCATATAACTTTATAGTTTTATCTCTCCCCTTATCCCCCGATACAATCTCAATATCCCTCTTTCTCAAACCAAAGGCCTTGGCCAAGGTGACCACACACTCTTCATTGGCCTTCCCCTCAACCGGAGGGGCTTTAATTCTGACCTTAAGCCTATCCTCCTGCATCCCTACTATCTCGCTTTTAGAGGCACCCGGTTGTACCCTTATCTTCAACTCAAAAAATATGCTTTCTTCCCTACCCATTACTTATCTCAGAAATATGGCGAACTGATGAAGGGTGGGGACCAAAAAGCCTTGCAGGAAGTAGATAGCCAATATGACCACCATCGGGCTAAAATCAATCCCCCCTGCATAAACAAAAGGGAAAACATTTCTAATCTTATTCAGTACCGGCTCTGTTACCTTAGCAAAAAACTGGACAATTGGATTATAGGGGTCAGGATTCACCCAGCTCAAAAGGACGTTTACGATGATAATCCACATATAGGCATTGAGGATTATAGACAAAAGGTCAGCTACGGCACGTATAAGATTTGCAAATATAAACATCGTCTCTCCGGTTTAAAATTATTGGTTTTTGTTACAGGAAATATATTACTTATCTCTTTTTCCCAGTTCCATAGACCTCTTGGCCGCCTCCTCGACGGCCGACATCATGGCCTCCCTCAACCCCTTTTTCTCCAAGGCATCGAGACCTGCAATGGTCGTTCCGCCGGGAGAGGTTACCATATCCCTCAATTCTCCGATATGCTTTCCACTATTAAGGGCCATCTCGGCCGCTCCTTTGACCGTTTGGGCCGCCAAGATATTTGCAACATCTCTGGCCAGCCCCAGCTTAACCCCCGCATCGGCCATTGACTCTATAACCATATATATAAAGGCCGGGCCGCTGCCGCTCAAACCGGTAACCGCATCCATCATCTCCTCCTTCACCACAACAGTCTTACCGACCGCCCCGAATATGGCCATCGCCTTGGACATATCCTCATCGGTTACCCCTTGCGAGCCAGAGATGGCCGACATCCCCTCCCCTATCATGGCCGGCGTGTTGGGCATTACCCTGATTACACGCCCCTTCTCTCCGGGGAGTCGATTTTTTATGGCTGCAATGGTTATACCGGCGGCAATCGATATAATCAGCTTATTCAGGCCGCACATATCGGCAATATTCTCAAGGACCTTATCAATCACCTGGGGTTTGACGCAGAGAATAATAATATCTGCCTCAGCAATCATTTCGCGGTTATCGCTAAATGTCTTTAAACCGTAGCTCTTCTTTAAAGAATCAAGCCTCTCGGCACTAGTATCGCTAACAGAGATATTATTTTTATTGCATAGCTTCGACTCAAGAACCCCCTTTATAAGGGACTCCCCCATTCTTCCGCCGCCTATAAAGGCAATCTTTTTGTCCATCTATTGTCTCCTTCCGAATATAGCGCTTCCCACCCTGACCATAGTCGCCCCCTCTTCTACCGCCACCTCAAAATCGTTCGACATCCCCATCGAAAGCTCCCCCATTTCTATCCCCTCAATACCCATTGCCTGAATCTTTTTCCGCAGGGCCGATAACCTCTTAAAAAAGGGACGAGAATCATTCGGTTCATCCGAATATGGAGGTATCGTCATAAGCCCTTTAACCGCTATCCCCTCCATTTTACCTATCTCGGACAAATCTGGGAGCAGATTCTTCTCATCAAAGCCAAACTTCGACTCCTCCCCCGATACATTGACCTGAAGCAAAATATCCATCCTCTTCCCCTTGGCTATGGCCTGGCGGTTTATCTCGGCGGCCAGCTCAGGGCTGTCCACCGAATGGACCATGTCAAAGAGACCAAATATATATTTAACCTTATTCTTCTGCAGATGTCCTATCAGATGGCAGGAAACCTTATTCAGTTCCGGCGCCTTATCACGCGCCTCCTGAATACGGTTCTCCCCGATAATATCTATCCCCGCCTCTATCGCCTCATTGATAGAGGAAACCGCAACGGTCTTGGTCGCCGCCACAAGCTTTACAGATAAAGGGTTCCTGCCAACCCTATTGGCTGCTTCTCCTATCCTATTTCTAATCTCTTTGATATTTATGGTAATATCACTCATCTACAGAATCCTTTTTTTGTATATTCTAACACCCTGCTGAATTATCGAACAGCAAAAGAGTCTCTTATTTTAGAAACTTTCCCAAAAGGTAAAAAACAATCTCAGATTAATATGCGCAACCAAAAGGTCACCCCAATAATCTCAAAACATATACCATAATAATCAGATCACCCCGTTTCTTCAATTCTCCCCACCCTATCCCACCTATAAAAACACCAAAATGTAATTTCTATGTAAAATTAATACATGTTTGTATCCTTTTTTGAGAACTATGGTCACTAAAAATTTTCTCTATAATATTTATATTGTTTTAAATCAATAGGTTAAAATAATTTCCCTTATTTTGGCATAACTCTTGCTAATTCCATAACACCACCGAAACTATGATAATAGTGGGATATCAAAGAGTGTCCCTAATAAAAGCCGTAAAGTAGCTCTTTTGACCGTGAGGGTTTAATTGATTTTTGTAGCGTTAACCTAAAAACATGAAAACGGCCTTATATTATGTCCTTGATAGCGCGCCTAAAGAGATTGTGGGAAATGACCCCTGAAATAAGAGGGATAGTTTTATTCAAATATGCAACAGTCCTCTTTTTTGTTTTAATCATATTTTCTTCCCCGGCCTCGGCCATGGAGCACAATAGCCACGCCCATAAAGAAGGCAACCGCACAAGCCAGGAATCTACCAATAAAATAGATGATAACGGCAAAATAGTAGGGCACCTATGCCCCCATCATAAGGGAAACCAACCATGCCCCGGGGAACATAAAGAAG
>JAHJSF010000135.1 GCA_018830405.1 Nitrospinota bacterium
ATAGTTGTTTCCAATAAGTTACATACTGAAGAGACCGCTTAACAGTCCCTCTCATATAGCTATTCCCCGAAAGAAAGTGTGCCCTTGTTTAAAATTAGAGAAAAGATAGATAGCGGTTTAGATAAAATAGCTGTCGCCGGTTTGACCTCATCCTCAAAGGGATATTTTGTCTCCGCAGTCTCAGAAGAGGTTTCGAGGCCAATACTGCTTGTGGCGTCTGACAGGATAAGGGGGGAGAAACTCTACACCGATATCTCTTTCTTTAATAGTCTCCTCCGCCCTCATTCTGAAAATAAAATATATTTCCTCCCGAGTTGGGAGATCCTCCCCTACGAACCCCTATCCCCCCATCCTGATATATCGGGGGAGAGACTTGATGTCATGGAAGCCCTGATAAACCGGCCGGAAAGCTTTATCCTTATAACAACCATAGAGGCGTTGCGGCACAGGGTCATCCCCAAAGATATACTTGCTCAATCCCTGATAAATATCGCCAAGGGGGGGATAGTGGATATGGATACCCTCCTCAACAGGGGGATATCTTTAGGGTATAAGGTGGAAGAGCTTGTCGAAAATAAAGGGGATATAAGTGTCAGGGGGGGGATTCTGGATATATTTCCGGCCAATTCCCCTATCCCTTACCGGATAGAGTTTATGGGAGATGAGGTAGAAACGATACGGGAGTTTTCTCCCTCAAATCAAAGGTCGATACGGGAGGTCTCGACTATAACTATCCCTCCGGCCAGAGAAGTGGTATTAGGGAAAAGGGAATTGTTGGCCGGGGTCAAAAGAATAGAGGAGAGACTGGATAGAAGCGAGATATTTGATGAGAAGAGAGAGGATATCCATCTGTTTTTAAGCAAGTTAAAAGAGGGGATACTCCCTCCCTATATAGAGCATTTTATCAGCGACTTTTACGGGCGCACCGATACTATATTCAATTATATTCCGAAAGAGACCCTATTCATCCTTGATGAACCGGAAGAGATAGATAAAAAGAATGAAACCTTTAACGAGCTAATAGATGAAGGGTTCCGAAATTCTTTGGAGAGAGGCGAAATATTCCCCCCTCCCGAAGAACTCTACCTAAGGGAAGATGACCTGAAGGGGAGATTAAGATCCTCCCAACAGATAGATATAAGGGAACTTCATCTTTTAAGCCGGGAAGATTCTGCCCCCATAAAAATAGGTTCTCCCGGCTCCTTTATGGGACGCTTCGACTTCTTCATAAAGGAACTATCCTCTTGGCGAGATAGAGACTACAAGGTAATCATATCAGCCGATAACGGCGGGCAGGCCAAAAGGATATTGGAACTCCTTAATGAGAATGGGGTTGACGGAAAGATAGCCAATAAGGTTCCTAAAAACCTCCCCCCCCTGACCATATTTACGGGAGAACTATCCCAAGGGACAATCATAGAAGAGGCCAAACTTGTCTTTATCTCCCACGAGGATATCTTTGGCTCGGCCAAGAGGCTTAAGAAGAGGACAAAAACCAATAGAGACACATTCAGTACTAATCTTCACAGCATCAAGGAGGGGGATTTCCTGGTGCATCGGGATTATGGGATAGGTCTCTACCGAGGGATAAAGGAGCTAAAGGTTGAGGGAGAGATAGAGGAGTTTGTAGCCATTGAGTATGCGGAGAATAGAAAACTATATCTCCCTATGGATAGATTGGGGGGGCTGGAGAAGTTTGTAGGAGGAGAGGCCAACCCACCCCTCTCCAAACTTGGGGGAAATGAGTGGGAAAAGAAGAAGAAGATGGTCAAAAAGGGGCTTATGGATATGGCCTCCAAACTGATGCGAATCAATGCCGCCAGAAAATTGGTAGAGGGGATACAATTCTCCAAGGATGGTCACTTCCATGAAGAATTTGCCGAGTCTTTTGAGTATGACGAGACCGACGACCAACTGAGGGCCATAAAGGATGTTACCGAGGACATGGAAGGGGATCGCCCAATGGACCGCCTGATATGCGGTGATGTCGGCTACGGCAAGACAGAGGTGGCCATGCGGGCCGCCTTTAAGGCGGCCTTTGACGGGAAACAGGTGGCGGTTATGGTCCCCACTACCCTACTGGCCCAACAGCACTACAAGCTCTTCACCTCCCGTTTTGCCCCTTTTCCGATTAGGGTTGATATCCTGACGCGGGCCAAGGGACCAAGGGAAGAAAAATCAACAATCAAGGGATTGGCGGATGGGAGTATCGACATAATTATAGGAACCCACCGGCTTATCCAGAAGGATATCATCTTTAAAGACCTGGGATTACTCATCATAGATGAAGAGCAACACTTTGGGGTGGCCCACAAGGAGAAGTTGAAGGAGATGAGAAGCAGGATAGATATATTATCCCTCTCGGCAACCCCTATCCCCCGAACGCTCCACTTTGCCCTTATGGGGGTAAGAGATATGAGTATCATAGACACCCCGCCACAAAACCGATTGGCTATCAAGACCTTCGTCTCCCACTTTGATGAGGCGCTGATTAAACAAGCTATAGAGAGAGAAATGGATAGGGGGGGACAAATATTCTTTGTCCATAACCGAATAGAGACAATCTACACGGTATATGAAAGTATTAAAAAAATACTCCCCAAGGCAAGGATAGCGGTTGGACATGGAAGAATGAATCCAAAAGAACTCAATCTGGTAATGACTGATTTCCTCTCAGGGGCGACAGATATACTCCTCTCAACAACCATCGTTGAGTCGGGGCTTGATATACCTATGGCCAACACCATCATCATTGACCAGGCTAATAAATTTGGTTTGGCCCAGCTCTACCAACTACGGGGGCGTGTGGGGAGGGCCAGGCATCAGGCCTACGCCTATCTGATTATATCGGAGGGGACATCGATCAGCGACTCGGCCTCCAGGCGTCTGGCCGCCATAGAGGAACTCTCCGAACTAGGTTCAGGGTTCAAGATTGCCGCCCGTGACTTAGAGATAAGGGGTGGAGGGAATATGATGGGGAAGGAACAATCGGGCTATATCGCCTCTATCGGCTTTGACCTCTACTGTTCCATGCTTGAAGATGCAGTCAAGGAACTGCAGGGAGAAGAGATAGAGGATGACTTTACCTCCTCGGTCAAGACATCATACAGAGGTTTTATCCCCAACGGTTATATATCAAACTTGGGACAGCGGCTCGATATATATAAGAGATTAGACCTGCTCTCGGAGGAGGATAGTTTGGACGGTATCGGGGAAGAGATTGTGGACAGGTATGGAGATATGCCGGAAGAGGTAGTCAAGCTGATATCGGTCACACGCCTTAGGATACTCTGCAAAAAGGCCAAGATAGAGAGGGGTGAACCTTGCCAAGACGGCTTTGAATTGACCTTTAGCGATAAGACCGCCATAGATACCTCAAAGCTCTTAAACTATATAGGTAAGGGAGAGGGAATATTGCGTCTGGTGGCCGGGAATAAGATAAAAATAGCCACCAAGGGAGATAATTGGAGAGACAGATTCTCCGATATCGAAAAGAGTTTGCGACTGCTTCTCAGCATGTGTTAAGGTGGTCTTTGCACATTTATCCTTTTTAAGGGCGATTTTATAACGACACAGAAGATGAAAAGAGAAAAAAAATTTAAGATATTAGGCATCGCCCTCCTCCTCATAACAATCCCAGCAATCTTAATGTCCTGCTCAGGGGGAGATAAAAATGAGGCCGATCGGGAGGTAACAGAAGAGAAGAAGGTAGTTGCCATAGTCAACGGGGAAAATATATATGTTGATGATCTCGAAATCTATATATCCCAACAGAAGTCTCCAGTGGCTCCATACATAAAATATGGGCAGAATAATTCCAGAATGATCATCAGAGAGGCCCTTGAAAGGATGATTGAGGAAAAATTGGTTATTCAGGAGGCGGCCAGGTTGAATGTCATCGTTACCAATGCGGAGATTGAAGAAGCCGTTAATGAGAATATAGCCAAATATGAGTCGGGAGACCTTAGGGCCGCCCTGCGCAGCGTCAACCTGACCCTTGAACAGTTTCGCAATCGTATCGCCTATGACCTACTGGTGCGCAAGGTGTCATCGACCATAATTGAGAAGATGGTCCAGGTTAGCGAAAAGGATGTCTTGGCCTATTATAAAAAAAATAGCGGAGAGTTTGACGAACCTCTCAAGGTGAGGGTCCTCCATATATTGGTTAATGAAGAAGAAAAGGCCAAGAAGATATTGCTTCACCTGAAGAAGGGGGGAGACTTTGAGGTGATTGCCAAAAAGGAATCTACAGCGCCTGAAAAAGATAGCGGAGGGGATCTCGGTTTCTTTGAGGAGGGAATCATGCCGGAGGCATTTGATAAGGTAATATTCAGTATGAAGGTTGGTGATATTAGTCATGTTGTCAAAACTGACTATGGATACCATATCTTCAAACTGATAGATAAGAAGGGGCCTAAAAAAACAGATAAGGCTGAGGCTCTATCCACTATAAGGATGAACCTTTTTGACCAGAAGAGGGATAAGGCCTTCAATATCTGGAAACAAGAACTCTTAAACAAAGCGGAGATAAAAATTGTCGACACATTCATTCATTAATAAAAAAGGGGGGATGATAATATCCCTCATCTTCCTATCCACAATAGCCCCCCTCCTTGCCCCGGTCTCTTCGGCCGAAGTAGCGGATATGGTTCTCGTTAGGGTCAATGATGAGATCATATTAAGGAGTGAATTAGATGCAAGGTTAGAAGAACTAAGCAAGGCAGAAAAATCTGCCCCTAATGTTGATCCAAAGAAGCTTGAAAAAGATATACTTGATGTGATGATTGAGACCAGGTTAATCCTTCTCCAGGCCAAAGAGAATAATATATATGTCTCTGAAAAGGAGATAGAGGATATCCTTAATGATATAGCCAAGAGCAATAATCTTAGCCGAGAAGCGCTTGAAACAGCCCTAAAAAACTCCGGGGTTTCTTTCGATTACTACAAGGAAAACATCAGAGAGCAGAGGATTATGGCTAAGGTGATAAGCAGAGAGGTAAACTCTAAGATACAGATAAGCGATCAAGAGGTAAGCGATTATTACGAAGGACATAAAGGGGAGTTCAAGTCTGAGGAGGAGGTTAAAGCGCGGCATATACTTATCACTCTCCCCAAGAATGCCTCCAAGGAAAAAGAGAAAAGAGCTAAAAATAAGATTCAGGATATCCTGATAAAGATTAAAGGGGGGGAAGATTTTGCCAGAATGGCCGAATTATATTCTGATGATGCCTCGGCCTCGGTCGGGGGAGACCTCGGTTTCTTTAAGAGGGGAGAGATGATAAAGGCCTTTGAAGATGTTGCCTTTTCCCTCAATCCCGGAGAGATAAGCGGAATTGTCACCACCAAATTTGGCTACCATATTATAAAGGTTGAGGGAAAAAAGGGATTATTGCCTAAAGAGTTGGCTGAGGTCTCTGATCAGATAAAAAATATCCTCTACAGGGAGAAGAGTATTCAAGGGAGGAAAGTCTTTATAGAAAGTCTCAAGAAAAACGCCGTCATAGAAATAAAGGACCACAAAGCTGACCCACCTAAAAAGATGTAGTTCTTCCTCAACCAATAAACCGAACAAGACCGACATGAGCGAGAATAAAAGTAGGCCAAATTACCGTAGGCAGGCGATACTGCTTACAATCTCTCTATCCATATTCAGGCTTTTCATGGGGAGCCTGACCGGTCTGGGTGATTCAGAGGCCTACTACTGGAATTGGTCTCAACACCTCTCCCTAAGCTACTACGACCACCCCCCGATGGTCGCCTATATCATGGCCATCTTCACCAAGATAGGGGGAAACAGTGTCTTTTTTGTCAGGCTGGGGAGCGCCATCTTCTTCATCCTCACCATGGCCATGTTCTACCTCATTAGCCAAGAGATCTTCGATAGCCCAAGGGTAGGGTTTCTATCGATTGTAATATTTAATATAGTTCCCGTCTTTGCCATTGGTGCCCTGCAGATGGTTCCCGATATCCCCTGCGGACTATTTTGGCTTATATCTATCTACCTCTTTTATAAAATTATCGAGGAGGATAGCCCAAAACTATGGTATCCCTTTGGGGTATCTTTGGGGCTTGGACTACTGAGCAAATATTTTGCCATACTCCTCATTCCTTCAATTGTATTGGTGTGCCTAGGGAAAGATTATAGACATTGGTTTAGAAGGAAAGAGCCTTACCTGGCCATGCTCATAGCGCTCCTCGTATTCTCCCCTGTTATAATATGGAACTACAGACTGGGTTTCCCCTCCTTTACCTTCCATCTTATAAACCGGCATAGCACCCCCCCCTTCTCATTCTTTAACGCCCTGCAGTTTACCATAGGACAGTTTCTCTATATGTCTCCCCTCCTTTTGGCGGGATTACTATATGCTCTCTATCTGAGTTATAAGAAGTGGCACAGAGAAAGAGATAGGAGATACTTTTTTCTATTCTGGACCTCCTTCCCTACCCTTCTCTTCTTCTATGTCGTCTCTCTTTGGACAAGGGAGGCAGAGCCGCATTGGCCGGCCTTCGGTTATTTTACCGCCATAATTGCCGCCTCCGCCCTGATAGATGGATATCTTGAAAAGGGGGCTTGGAATAGGGGAAAGATTTTAAGAGTATATTCCTTCATGGCCGCCTCCTTGGCCATCTTCATGACCCTCTTCTTCTATCTCCAGATATTCTATCCGGTCTGGAAACCGAGGGTAGCCAAATACGATATAACCAATGAACTTTGGGGATGGGACTTGGTTGGGGAACGGATAACTAAAAGTTACAATGCCCTATCATCCGAAGGAGAGGCCTTTGTTATTAGTAACCATTGGGTTTTGGCCGGCCAGATAGGATTTGCCACAGAGAATAAAATCCCTAACTACAAGGTTAACAAACAACTGGATCAATTTAATTTCTGGCAGGATAATAACTCTCTAATTGGGAAAAATCTTCTCTATGTAGGGGATAACCGTTTTACAGACGATCCGGCCGAATTGTATAGGTGCGACAAGATTGTCAGGGAACCTGACCTCTTTATCTACCGAAAGGGAAACCCAAACTGGGCTAGATATTTTACCTTCTATAGATGTTACGGCTATAACGGACTCCGGTAAGGGGGGTTAGTCTAACTTAATCGGCTCATGTTTTAGTGCCCCATTCCCTCCCCTATCCTTGGGGACAATCATCCCCCCCGATAAGATCATCTTCATGGAATCTTCCATACTCATAGGAAGGGGGATCAAATCCTTCTTAGGAATCATAAAGAAAAAGCCTGTCGTGACGTTGGGGACAGTCGGGACAAAAACATTAACCACTTCCTCCTCTATAAGTTCCTGAATCTTATAATATGTCTCGCTTGAAACGAAGCCTATGGTGTACATACCTCCAATAGGATATTTAAAGAGAACCGCATTTTTAAAGGGGGAGGAATCTGACTTGGTAAAGGTGACTATAATCTGTTTAAAGGCTGAATATACACCCCCCATAATAGGTATCTTATCGACTATAAATTCACCTATGGAGACAATCTTCCTCCCGATAAAGTTGGTAAATATTATGCCGATAACAAAAATCATCAATATGGTTACAACCAATCCAAGACCGGGGATGTGGTAGGTTGGGGCTATTGGTAAACCTAAGTTGATCAGCAATCTTGTAACAGAAGGACCCAAAAATCTGTCGACAAAACCAAATATTAAAACAATAAAGTAGATGGTAAGGGCAGCCGGCAGGGTAACCAGCAAACCGGCCAGGAAAACCCCTTTTATCTTTTGTCTTATTATCTTTATCATTAAATTATTCCTCTCTTCTCCCTCTTTAAAATTAATCTAATCAAAATATTCAAAGGTTGTATCCCTTCTATTATCGATAAGGGGCTTTACATATATATTATAAAGTACCTCCCCATTGGGAACCTCAGGCCTGTTCCCGACAATCCCCCTTAGTCTCTCCAGAAACTCTGCCTCTATGGCGCTCTCTCCCAACTCAGCCGCCAGGGAGACCGCTTTGGTTGCATATCTGATAATCTGAATGGTTTCCACCCTTGATATATCATCAAAAAACCAACCGCAGCTGGTATACATAAACATAGCGTAACGCTGCATTTCAAGGCATTCTATCATATTTTCCCTGTCGCCCTCAGAAAGGCGGGCAAACATTTGGTTATCGGAAATCCCGGCAGCACCCCGGAGTATAACCGATATATAGTTATCGTGCCCCTCCCAAGGGTCGCTCATGTAGAGGGAAACTTTTTTCTCATAGACATCTATTAACCTGTCACGAAGCCAATCAAGGGTCTCTCTCAGTCCTTTTCTCCAGCCCTGATTCCAACTTCCGTCTCTGCCTGTGCTACATCCGCAGTCGTCCCTCCACCTTTCGACCCCATGCTCACAGCTCCAGGAACTATTCTCAATTATCTCCACCTCATCTTCGGGGGGATATTTTGCCAGATAGTCGCCATATACCGTTAGACAGCACCGCTTATCATCCCTTATGTGGCGAATTGCATAGGCTAGGGCCTTATCGCCAAACTTATGATGATGCCCGTAAGTCTCTCCGTCGGTAGCTAAGCTTATAATTTCGGGGGTCTGGTTTTCGAGATGCAGGTTTTGGATCAACGATTCGGCCAAGCTGTCCCCGTTGTTAAGGGTATCCCCAAAGGCGACACCATGAGAAAGTGGCCCATCATAGAAAAATATAGATATCTTTTTCCCCGAGGGAAGACTGACCATATACGGCCTCCTTGAAACCTCCCCCTCATCCTCTACCTCTCTCCAGATCGCATCACCGATTCTTCTGATCCTTTTGGCCTGCCTAGGGGCCAATATGGTAAAGAGTATCCCCTCCTCAGCCATAATCTCCAAGGTTTCACTATCTACGGCCGTTTCGGGAAGCCACATCCCCTCAGGGGGGCGGCCGAAACGATACTCAAAATCCTTTATCCCCCAAATAACCTGTGTCCTCTTATCTCTCCTGTTGGCCAAGGGCATAATAATATGGTTGTATGGTTGGGCTATTGCCCCGCCATGCCCGGAAAATCTTCGGCGGCCTCCCCTATCCGCCTCAACTATCCTTTTATATAGCTTAGGCCGCTCTTTCTCTATCCAGGAAAAGAGGGTAGGCCCAAAGTTGAAGCTTATATATTCATAGTTGTTGATATGTTCGACCAGGTTCCCATTACGGTCAAATATTGAAACATCAGTATTGGGGATATAAGACTCTGCGGCTATCCTTTCGTTCCAATTGCTAAAGGGATGGGCCGAGGGATGTCTTTCTACCTCCCCCGTCCAGGGGTTTTCCCTGGGGGGCTGGTAAAAATGGGCATGCAGGCATATGTTCTTTAGACTATTAGACTCGGGCATGATTTTTATACGGGAAATAGGTGAAAGATTAAGAGTTTACTGCTGCCGATATTAGTAAGTCACGGGTACTCTCTCCTTGCGGAGCCATAGGAACCACAAAAATAACTGCGGTGATTATACCACCTTTTATCGCTCAAAAAAAACAAGGTGTGTAAGGCAATGACCCAATAAGCAAAAACCGTCTAACGTGTTGACAAAATAGGGTTAAGGTGATATTTAACTCACATAACAACATAGAAAACATCTTTGTATATTGTTGTTAATCTGGTCTGCCGGCTTAAGACAAAATAAACAGTCAGGCCTACGGATATGCCGCTGTATAATTTTGTTAAATATTTATTTGTACAAGGATTTAATTTAGAGTACATTCAAGAATAAAGAAGGTTTGGGAATGGGGTAAGAGAATAAAAGAAGTTGGTACTCAAATCTGGAAATTGGGAATTGAGATAGTTAAATATAAACAGTTAATTTAGGAGAAAAAAAACTATGCAACAAAACTTAGAGCCTCCTTCGGTAGAAAACAAGCAACAAGATTTGGAGCCTCCCTCGGCAGGAAATAAGCAGCAAGATTTAGAGCCTCCCTTATGTGATGACCTTTGTGCAATTGAAATAATTTTAGAAACATCCGTAACAGAAGAAAAGCCTTTCGGAAAAACCGAAACCCCCGATTCAGATTTTAATGTCATCAGCCCCAAACCAAGCCAGTTCCGTGCCAAATTTTTTCCCTTGGCCACAGACAAGCAATGGAACAGTTGGCGATGGCAGATTCAAAACAGCTATACTAACTTTAAAACCCTCTCGGCGATTTTAGATATAAGTAATATTGAGGATTTTGATTTTTTATCAAAATCGAGGAAACTCCCTTTAAGGATCACGCCTTACTATGCCAGCCTTCTCCATGATAAGCCAAAGGATTATGCATTACTTAAGACGGTTGTTCCTTCCAAGCTTGAACTGGTAGTTTCGCCGGGGGAAGAATCAGACCCTCTGCATGAAGAATCTATGTGTCCGGTTAACAACCTTGTGCGCCGTTATCCCGACAGGGTTTTGATGCTCTCGACCGGTTTTTGTTCCGTCTATTGCAGATATTGCACCCGCTCCCACATGGTGCTTAAAGATAAAAAGCATTACGGAGTAAAGGCCTGGGAGAATTCCATAGACTATATCCGCAATAATCCTCAGATAAGGGACGTAGTAATTTCCGGGGGCGATCCTTTGACCATGCCCGAAAAACATGTCGAGTTTTTATTATCATCATTGCGGGCCATGCCCCATGTTGAAGTTATCAGGCTGGGGACAAAGGTGCCTATGGTTCTTCCTCAAAGGATTACCAAGACCTTTGTTAATATGTTAAAGAAGTATCACCCTGTATATATGAGTATTCACTGCACCCACCCCGATGAAATCACACCGGAGGTTGTTGAGGCGACCAAGCGGCTGGCCGACGCGGGCGTTGTAATGGGGAGTCAAACGGTATTACTACAAGGGGTGAACGACAATGTTGAGACGATAAAGGAGCTTATGCATAGGCTCTTAAAGGTGCGTATCAAGCCTTATTACCTCTATCAGTGCGACCCAATCCCCGGTTCCTCCCACTTTAGGACACCAGTATCCAAGGGACTTGAAATCATACAGGGGCTAAGGGGTCATACCAGCGGCTATGCCATTCCGCACTATGTTATAGACACCCCCGGAGGGGGAGGCAAGATACCTCTCTTACCGGAGTATTATCAAGGAAGGGACGGAGAATATGTGGTTATGAAAAATTTTGAGGGGAAGATATACAAATATTATGACCCCATCAAATGAGCCTCTTTAAGATAAGAAAGATAACTGATTCTTACCTCCCTTCAAACAGGTATGCCATTGAGCAGGTCTTTGCTATTTTAAGGGCTCATTTCCCTTCTGTTAAAAAAGAGAATGTAAATGAGATCCTTGAGCAGATGAAGGATCCCATGAAGTATAAATTCTCCTCAGGCCTCTTTGTGGCCGAAAACGGGAAGAATAGCGTCAAGGGGTTTGCCATAATGTCCTACCTCCCTGATAAAAAGTTCTGTTTCCTCGACTATATAGCCGTAAAACCGGGGAAGACCTCCTCTGGGGTCGGCGGGGCCATATATGAGAGATTGAGGGAAGAGGCGGAACTGCTCAAAACCATCGGTATCTTTATGGAATGCCTCCCGGATGACCCAAAGCTATGCCGAGATAAAAGCTCTATTAAACAGAATAAGGCCAGACTGGCCTTTTATGAGAGATACGGGGCCAGGCCGATTATCGGGACAAAGTTTGAAACCACCGTTAACCCGGAAGACAACTGTCCCCCATACCTTGTCTTTGACGATCTGGGGAACGATATAAAGCTATCGGCCGCCCAGACCAAAAGGGTGATGAAGGCCATTCTCCAGAGAAAATACCCCGACTACTGCCCCAGAAAATATATCCGCATGGTCATAAATTCGGTTAAGGATGATCCGGTACAACTGCGCGACTTTAAATATCTCCTCAAAGAGAGACCTCTTATAAAATTAAATATAGATCAAGACCAGATACCCCTTATCGTAAATGACAAACACGATATCCATCACGTCAAGGAGAGGGGCTATATTGAATCCCCCGTTCGGATAGGGAGTATCTTAAAGGAAATCAACCGCCTTAATGCCTTCATACTAAAGCCCTCAAGAGGATTTCCGGATAAACATATAACAGAGGTGCACAACCCGAAATACTTTGCCTACTTTAAAACAGTCTGCGAAAAATTTCCTGACGGTAAATCTATCTACCCCTATGTCTTCCCGGTCCGTAATGCCATACGTCCCCCCAGCGACTTTTCGGTTCTGGCCGGATACTACTGCATAGATACCTTTACCCCCTTAAACAAAAACGCCTTTGTGGCCGCTAGGTCGGGGGTAAACTGCGCCCTAACCGGGGCCGAGATGCTACTGGAAGGGGCTCGTTCCGCCTATGTGCTGGTTCGTCCTCCGGGACATCATGCCGAAAGGGATGTCTTTGGGGGGTTCTGCTATTTTAATAACTCATCTATTGCGGCCAACTTTCTCTCTAAATACGGGAAGGTGGCCATCTTGGATATCGACTATCACCACGGAAACGGACACCAGCAGATATTCTATAACCGCAAGGATGTCTTTACGGTCTCCATCCACGGGAATCCCTCCTTTGCCTATCCCTACTTCACCGGCTTTGCCGACGAAAAGGGGGAGGGAAAAGGGGAAGGCTTTAACCTTAACTACCCGCTCAAAGAAACCCTCTCCGGGGAGGAATACCTTACGGTTTTAAAAAAGGCCATTAGAAAGATATCGGCCTTTAAACCGGACTATCTTATAATCAGCTTCGGGCTGGACGTTGCCAAGGGAGACCCGACCGGAACCTGGTCTTTGAGAGGGGCGGACTTTAAAAACAACGGCTCCGAAATAGGGAAACTCCCCTACCCTATCCTCTTTGTCCAGGAGGGGGGGTACCAAAACCGCACCTTAGGAATAAACGCCAGAAGCTTTTTTGAAGGCTATATATCAACCAGAAAAAACAGGAAAAGATGAAAATAGGACTGACCTACGACCTTAGAAGCGATTATCTTAAAGAGGGCTATTCCCTCGAAGAGACGGCCGAGTTCGATAAAGAAGGAACCATCGAAGCCCTGGAAGAGGCCATTCAGAGCGCCGGCTATAAAACCGAACGGATCGGCAATGCCAAGGCCCTGATGAAACTTCTCCTTGAGGGGAAAAGATGGGATATGGTCTTAAACATCGCCGAGGGGCTCTACGGAGACGGGAGGGAATCCCTTATTCCCGCCCTCCTCGATTCATACAAAATCCCCTATGTCTTTTCAGGGCCGGTAACACTCGGAATCTCTCTCAATAAGGCCTTCGCCAAACAGATCGTCAGAGACAGCGGGGTCAATACACCCCCTTTCCACGTGGTTGCGGAGCTCGCCGACATTGAAAAGGTAAACCTGCAATACCCCCTCTTTGCCAAACCGATTTCGGAAGGGACAGGGAAAGGGATTGATTCCGACTCTAAGATAAACTCCCCCGAGGAATTAGGCAGGGTCTGCATCAATCTCCTCCGGAAATTCAATCAGCCGGTTCTGGTGGAGGAATATCTGCCGGGGAGAGAATTTACGGTTGGGGTTCTGGGAACAGGTGAAGAGGCCTGGGTTCCGGGGGCAATAGAGGTTGTCTGTAAAGAGGATAAAGAAAATATCTACTCCTACGAAAATAAAGAAAAGTATGACCTATTAGTCGATTACATCGCCATCAAAGGGGAGATGCTTGAAGAGGCCGCCAAGGTAGCCCTGGGGGCCTGGAAGGCCTTAAACTGTCTCGACGGAGGGAGGGTGGACGTTAGGATTGACCGAAACGGCCAAATGAGTTTTATAGAAGTCAACCCCTTGGCAGGGCTAAACCCCATCAGCTCCGACCTCCCGATTTTGGGAAGACTAAACGGCACCTCCTATAAAGAGATTATTTCCGAGATATTAAAATCGGCGGTTAAAAGAAATTTCAAAGAATGAAGAAGATAGTCATTCTCCATAATGAGATAGTCGGCGATGCCGCCGACGAACTCGACGTCTTAACCCAGAGAGACCTGGTAAACGAAGCCTGTCTAAAGCTGGGGCACGAGACGGCGATTCTGACCCTTGGGAATGATTTGAATAGAGACCTCAAGGCCGTATCCGATAAAAAACCGGACATTGTCTTTAACCTGGTCGAATCCCTCTGGGGAAAAGGGGAACTCATCTATCTCGCCCCGGCCATCCTGAACGCATATAAGATCCTCTACACAGGGGTTCCTCTCGACGCCCTCTTTATCACCACCGGCAAGGTCCTGGCCAAGAAGATGATGCGTCTAAATAGTCTCCCGACCGCCGACTTCTTTACTATTGATGAGATAAATAAGCTAAACCCAAAAAAGAAATATATCGCCAAACCGATCTGGGAAGAGGCCTCGGTCGGCATATCAGACGATTATATATTCACCCCTTCCGAAATGGGGAAGGTTGAAAAGATAAGGACCCTCCCCTCCTCCCATTATTTCATCGAAGAATTTATCGACGGGAGGGAGTTTAATGTCAGCATCCTAGCTGGTGAAACAGCCCCCGAAATTCTCCCACCGGCTGAAATTGTATTCTCAGACTATTTTAATGACAAACCGAAGATAGTCGGCTACAAGGCCAAGTGGGACGAGACGAGTGATGAATATAAAGAAACCAACCGCTCCTTCGGGACACTTGAAACAAATAAAGAACTTAAAGATAGACTGGTGGAGATTTGCCAAAAAAGTTGGGAGGTCTTTAACCTGCACGGCTACGCCAGAGTAGACTTAAGGGTAGATAAGGAGGAGAATGTCTTTATCTTGGAGATAAACGGCAACCCCTGCATATCGCCCGACAGCGGATTTGTGGCCGCCCTGAAAGAGGCCGGATATTCAACCGAATCGATGGTTGAAAGAATATTAAAGGATCTAAACTAAATATGAAATTCAGAGGCAAATTAAAGAAGTCTGATATCCCTTCCATTGAAGATATCGTCCGATCAACCGGCTTTTTCCACGACTACGAGGTAGATATCGCCCTTGAGCTGGTCGAAGAGAATATAAATAAAGGAGAGGAAAAGAGCGGCTATATATTCAACCTGGCCGAGATTAAAGGGAAACCGGTCGGCTACTCCTGCTACGGCCAAACCCCCTGCACTGCGATCAGCTTCGACCTCTATTGGATTGCAGTCCACGACTCAGAGCGTGGGAACGGGATAGGGAAGATACTTATAGAAATGGCCGAGGCTGACATAGCCGCCAGAGGCGGAGAAAACATCTGGGTTGAAACGTCATCCCGGCCCCTCTACCAACCGACCCAAAAGTTTTATCTCAAATGCGGTTATAAAAAAGTGGCTGAACTCCCTGACTTTTACGCCAAGGGGGACAACAAGATTGTTTACGTTAAAAGGGTTTAACTTTTTTCCCCTTATTGTCATTCCCGTGTAAACGGGAATCCAGAGTATTTCCCCTCTCCTCTTTCTTCTTCATTTCTTGCTCGTCCAAGAAACGAAGCAAAGAAGACTCCGACTCCCCATTTTTTACGGCTTGGAATTACGGTTGGTTTCGGAGCCTAAAGAACTCGTCAGGCTTTGCCTTCCTCAGACAGGCTTTAGGCTTATTTCCTCAACCAACCTATTCCAATCCTAAAAATGAAATGGCGGGGATATGCTAGCGCAGCAACAGTTAACTCTAAATATACATAACAAAACCTTTGATTGTTTAGCATATATACCGGAATATGCACTTCCCTGAGAAACCAAAAGGTGACAGCCTCAATCAGTGTAAGCACTTATATAACCTCTTCTTATATCAAGGGAAAAGATAAAAAGATATATGACAAAGCGTTCAACAATTATATTTGGGAATGGGCTAGGAATGGCCCTAGACCCTGAATACTTTCCTCTTAAGGCTGGTCTTAATAGTGTATGGAATAATACCTGCCACTTAAAGCCAGAACATAAAAGTCTTATCTTAAGTGCAATATCTGGTACAACAAAAGAGCTTGCCCCTGTTTCCGAAGAACAACTTGATAAGCTTCAGACCGCTATTTTCTCAATAGAATTTCTTAATTCTCTTGAAACAAATAATCTATCATGGGTATCAGATTTAGCCAGAGACCTTCCAGAAGCATTTAAGAAATACATACATGAGGTAGGGCTATATTTTCATAGGCATAATAAATCACTGCCAGATACATTTATTGATCCATTATCTAAATACATTAAAGAAACAAAGTCTCACGTAGCAACTTTAAATTATGACAATCTGCTTTACGATTCTCTTAATAATAGCGGGGTTTTAGATGGCTATAGTGGTACCTTAATCGATGGATACTGGTCTATAGGATTTTCTGAGGAGAATCTTATTAGGCACAATATTAATAAACATGCATGGTATCTGCACCTACACGGATCTCCTCTTTTTATTGGGAATCATAAAGCCATGAAAGACGTTCGTAATCTTATCTCTGCAGACACAAAAAACCATATAATCCTATCTCATGTTAAGCATAAAAGCCTACTAATAGAAACATCTCCAATATTAAGCACATATTGGAAATATTTAGATAAAGCATTATCAGAGTCATCTAAAATAATTTTATTTGGATACTCTGGCTTAGATGAACACTTAAATGAAAGGATTGCTCTCAGTAATAAAACAAGAGAAATAATTATAGTTGAATGGGACGGTGCTGGCGAGGAAATGGAAAGGAACGACTTTTGGAAAATAACAATGCGCTCAGAAAATATCATTGTAAAAAGGAAGTCAAACATATTAGAGTTTGATGACTGGCACATTGAAATAGAGGTACCTTTTTAGAATTTTCTAAATAAAAGTACATCTTTTTCCAGAGCGTGAGAAAAAAGTAGACCGAGGCGCAACTATACTAAAAAGCCGGAGGCTACCGCTTTCCTACCCCCGCCATTTCATTTTTAGGATTGGAATAGGCTGGTTGAGGGGAAAAGCCTAAAGCCTGTTTGAGCGAAGCGAGTTCTTTAGGCTCCGAAACCAACCGTAATTTCAAGCCGTCAAAAAAATGAGCAGGCGGTGGTTTCTTTGCTTCGTTTCTTGTCCACACAAGAAATGAAGAAGAAAAGAAAGGCCTGGATTCCCGTTTCCACGGGAATGACGGAAAAGTAAGTTTATGATATACTTAACCGACAAATTAACTGAGGTATCTCTATGAAAACAAGTGACATTATTAAAGAAATAGACAATTTTGACCTCTCAGAAAAACTGATGTTGGTAGAGGATATTTGGGATTCTATTGCCGAAAACAATGCCGAACTCCCCTTGCCAGAATGGCAGAAGAAGGAGTTAGACCATAGATATGGTGCATACAAAGAAGGGAAATTAGGGCTTCATGAGTGGGAAGGTGTTCATGAGGAATTTAGGAATTAACTCTTCCATTTCTAAAATATGTTAGAATAAGCCTATGACTACCAAAGAGATAGCAGTTAAATCAATTGCTGAACTTCCCGATTCCGCCACTTGGAGGGATATTGAGGAGAGGATTCAATTCCTGTCTGCCATAGATAAGGGATTGGACGAAATCAGACAGGGGAAGCTTGTCCCTCATGAGGAAGTCAGGGCGAGCTTGGAAAATCAGTACTAATAACAAACAATATTAACCGGATTTTTCTATGTCTAACTTATTAAAGAAAATAGAAGATGAGGTGCTTAAATTATCCCAAGAAGAGCGGGCATCCTTGGCTGATCACCTGCTGAGCTCTCTTGATGAGGAACTCCTTGTTGATGTAGATGCCGCTTGGATAGCCGAGGCAGAACAACGCTACCAAGGGTATAAGGATGGAAACCGACCTGGTATTCCAGCAGAAGAAGTATTTGCTGAGGCTAGCAAACTCTGCTGATATGAACCAGGTTCAATTTGACCCCGAAGCTCGATCTGAGTTTTTGGCAACGGTCCGCTACTATGAAGAGTGCCAACTTGGTTTAGGAAATCGTTTCCGTCTCGTCTTTGAATCTGCCACCAGAAGAATTTCCAAAACCCCCTTTCGCTACCGTTTACTGAAAGCCCCTTTCAGGGGGTGTCTTTTGCCAAAGTTTCCTTACTTGATCATATATTCCGTTGAGCCTGATCATATACGGATTATTGCCCTTGCCCATACTAAGAGGAAACCTGGATATTGGCTAAGCAGAACCGCGCATGATAAGTAATTATGACTGAGCTGGGAGAAGAAAAATATCAGTGTGTGTCAGTGTTTATCTGTGGTTAATAATCTTTTCTCAATGTCTCTGCTCCTCAGTGGTTAAACATGCTTCAAGTAACCCTGGATTCCCCGGTCAAGCATGTCCTCGAATGCTTTAATCGGGGACCGGAGAATGACAAAATGAAAACATCCGGTTTATCCAGTTAATCCTGTCTAAAAAAAGAAAAGGCGACGGTAGGCTAAATGCCCTCCGCCGCCTTCTCAAAACCTATAACAGATCAAACCAAATCAAACCTATCAAGGTTCATCACCTTGTTCCAAACCTTCACAAACTCATTAACAAACTTCTCCTGAGCGTCCTCACTTCCATAGACTTCGGCCAAGGCACGAAGCTGGGAGTTTGAACCGAAGACAAGGTCTACACGGGTAGCGGTCCACTTGACTTTGCCGCTTGCCCTATCAGACCCCTCAAAGATATCCTTGTCTTTAGCACTTGGCTTCCAGGCTATCCCCATATCAAGAAGATTTATGAAGAAGTCATTGCTGAGTGTCTCAGGCCTTTTGGTGAAGACACCATTCTGCGACTTTCCATAATTGGCATTCAAGGCTCGCATACCGCCAATAAGAAGAGTCATCTCCGGCGCAGTCAGCGTAAGGAGCTGAGCCTTGTCGAGGAGTAACTCCTCGGCAGATACAGAGTATTTGGCCTTGGTATAGTTACGGAACCCATCGGCCGGCGATTCGAGCACCGTAAATGACTTCGCATCGGTTTGCTCTTGCGAGGCATCGGTACGTCCCGGTGAGAAGGGAACGGTTATCTTGTGACCACCATTCTTGGCAGCTTTCTCAACAGCTGCACATCCGGCAAGAACAATCAGGTCGGCCAGAGATACCTTCTTACCGCCTGACTGGGCACTGTTAAACGCCTTTTGGATTCCCTCAAGGGTCTGCAACACCTTCTTCAGTTGAGCCGGCTGGTTAGCCTCCCAATCCTTTTGCGGGGCAAGGCGTATTCTGGCCCCGTTGGCCCCGCCACGTTTATCGGAACCACGGAATGTGGATGCAGAGCCCCAGGCGGTAGAAACCAGTTCCGGTATTGAGAGCCCTGAGGCAAGAATCTTCTCCTTAAGGGCTACAATATCCTTGGCATCAATCAGCTTATGGTCAACCACCGGTACCGGGTCTTGCCAGATCAGTTCCTCTTTCGGAACCTCCGGTCCAAGATAGCGGGAACGTGGCCCCATATCACGATGGGTCAGCTTAAACCAAGCCCTGGCCAAGGCATCGGCAAATTCTTTAGGATTCTTATGGTAATGCTTGGCAATCGGCTCATAGATCGGGTCGAAACGAAGGGAGAGGTCTGCCGTTGTCATCATCGGCCTATGCTTCTTCGATGGGTCGTGAGCGTCAACTATCATATCCTCTTCAGCTACATCTTTGGCCAGCCACTGATTTGCTCCGGCCGGGCTTTTAACCAGCTCCCACTCATATTTAAAGAGAATGTTAAGATAACCCATGTCCCATTTGGTCGGATTTGGTTTCCAGGCCCCCTCTATACCGCTGCTGATTGTGTCACCAGCTTTACCGCTTCCAAATTTACTCTTCCAGCCGAGACCCTGCTCCTCAATAGGGGCAGCCTCAGGCTCAGGACCGACATTGGCCGCATCACCTGCGCCATGACACTTACCGAAGGTATGTCCGCCAGCTACCAGGGCAACGGTCTCTTCGTCATTCATGGCCATACGGGCGAAGGTATCTCGAACATCACGGCCGGAGGCGACCGGATCCGGGTTGCCGTTCGGGCCTTCCGGGTTTACATAGATCAGCCCCATCTGGACAGCGGCTAGAGGATTTTCAAGATCCCTCTCACCAGAATAGCGTTTATCGCCAAGCCATTCCAACTCATCTCCCCAATAAATATCCTCTTCCGGCTCCCAGATATCCTCACGTCCGCCACCAAAACCAAATGTCTTGAATCCCATCGACTCGAGAGCGCAGTTTCCGGCCAGGATCATAAGATCAGCCCAGGAGATCTTTTTCCCATATTTCTGTTTGATTGGCCATAGGAGCCTACGGGCCTTGTCGAGGTTTACGTTGTCGGGCCAACTGTTGAGAGGCGCAAAGCGTTGATTGCCGGAGCCTCCTCCGCCGCGGCCGTCGGCCAAACGATATGTGCCTGCGCTGTGCCAGGTCATCCGGACGAAGAGCCCACCATAGTGACCATAATCGGCCGGCCACCAATCTTGCGAATCGGTCATAAGGGCATAGAGATCTTTTTTAATTGCACTAAGGTCGAGTTTTTTAAACTCTTCAGCGTAGTTGAAATTCTCCTCCATCGGATTGCTCTTCCGGGAATGTTGATGAAGGATTTTTAGGTTCAACTGGTTGGGCCACCAGTCTCGATTTGATGTGCCACCGCTTGATCCGGTGGGTTTGCTGGTTTTTCCGGTTACCGGACACTTGCACTCTTCACTCATATCAGCTCTCCTCCTCATCCTCTAAGGTTTTGGGTTTTCAGCTAACATATACCTTGCATTGTATCAACCGGAGAATATAAGTCCAGAGGGGGAAAAAAGTAGACCGAGGCGCGACGAAGATGAGGATAAACGAAGGTATACAAATTTATCCCGCTCTGTCAGCCTATGTAGGCCAGAACTTTTTTCACATCCTCAAAAACATCTTTCCTGGCAGTGGGGGTATAGTTACGCAATAGATAAGAGGGGTGATAGGTAGGCATAACTTTAATCCCCTCATAATCAAACCACTCTCCCCTCTCCTGGGTAATCTTAACCTCACGGCCAGCCAGGGTTGAGGATGCAAGTTTGCCGAGGGCAATGATAACCTTTGGTGAGACAGACTTTATCTGTTTATCAAGGAATGGACGGCAAGCGGCTATCTCATCCTTTTCAGGGTTTCTATTCTCCGGGGGACGACATTTGACAAGATTGCAGATGTATACTTCCTCCCTCTTTATCTTCATCCCCTTTTCTATAATATCTGTCAAAAGCTGCCCTGCCCTGCCGACAAATGGACGCCCCTGCTCATCTTCATCTTTCCCCGGCCCTTCCCCGATAAAGAGAATGGTTGCCTTCGGATCCCCCTCCCCAAATACTATTTTGTTCCGCCCGGCACTAAGTTTACACCTCTTACAATCCCCAAGTTCTGCAACAATATCCTCAAGGGAGGTAATAGATTTATTTTTAGGTTTCATTTTAATGTTTTCCTCCGGAGGGGGCTTAACTGCTTCTATTGGGGTAGGCAGACTGCTGGGTTTAGCAGGCTTGGATGCAGGGATAACATCTATCCCCGCCCCTTTCATAAATTCAAGGTAGAGTAACAGATTATCAGCTATTTGGGTCTTTTTTTCTTCCATGTTGTCTATCCTACTATAGAGAGGCAAGCAAACCAAGAATGGAGAAGAATTTAACCGCAGAGGACGCCGAGACCGCAGAGTTTTTTTATTATATTTTTGATTGACTCACCCTCCCCTTGATCCCCTCCCCTCAGAGTCTGTGTCGTAACCCTTTTCCCCGTCATTCCGCACTTGATGCGGAATCCAGAAAGTCAATAAAATCAAGGGTCATGGATTGTCCGGTCAAGCCAGACAATGACAAAAAACCAATTGTGACACAGTCTCTCAAGGGAGGGGAGAAGTGGGGACAATCCGCCATCTCATTTTTAGGATTGAAATAGGTTGGTTGAGGGAATAAGCCTAAAACTGTCTGAGCAAAGCGAGTTTTTTAGGCGCCGAGACCAACCCTCATTTCAAGCCGTTAAAAAAATGGGGCGGCGGCGGTTTCTTTGCTTCGTTTCTTGTCCGCACAAGAAATGAAGAAGAAAAGAGATTGGGAGAAACCTCTGGATTCCCTTTTTCAAGGGAATGACAAAAAAGTAGATAAAGAGGCAAATGAACTCTAGCAGAGCGGGAGAAAAAAGTAGACCGAGGCGCGACGAAGACGAGGAGTGAGGCGTATGAGGCATACGTCGCAAAGACGAGCCGAGGATAAACGAAGGTCTACAAATTTACCCCGCTCTGGAGGAATAAAAAAAGGGGAGAGCAGATACGCTCCCCCCTCTTTTAAAACAATCCGGTCTACTATATGTCGTAGTAGAGGGCGAACTCGTAAGGATGCGGCCTTGAAGCCATAGCCTTAACCTCATGCTCTCTCTTGTAATCAATCCAGACATCAATAACATCCTGGGTGAATACATCCCCTTTAAGGAGATAGGCATGGTCGGCCTCAAGAGAATCGAGGGCGCTGTCCAAAGAATGCGGCATGGTTGGGACATTCTTAAGCTCCTCAGGGCTCATTCCGTAGATGTTCTTATCAAGAGGTGCACCCGGGTCTATCTTGTTCTGTATTCCGTCGATACCGGCCATCAGCATGGCGGCAAAGGCCAGATACGGATTACAAGATGGGTCAGGGAACCTAACCTCTATCCTCTTGGCCTTAGGATTCGATGAATACATCGGAACCCTGATTGAGGCTGAACGGTTACGGCTTGAGTAGGCCAGGTTAACAGGGGCCTCAAATCCGGGAACCAATCTCTTGTAGGAGTTGGTGGTTGGGTTGGTTATAGCCGCCAAAGAGTGGGCATGCTTCAATATACCGCCGAGGTAGTGAAGACCCATCTCACTCAGTCCGCAATATCCGTTACCGGCAAAGAGAGGTTTCCCACCTTTCCAGATACTCTGATGGACATGCATACCGGAACCGTTATCGTTCCAGACAGGTTTCGGCATAAATGTTACTGTCTTGTTGTTCCTTCTGGCTACATTCTTAACGACATACTTGAAGAGCATCTGCTTGTCAGCCATGTTGACCAGGGAATCATAACGCATATCTATCTCGGCCTGGCCGGCGGTAGCAACCTCATGATGCTGGCGCTCAACTATAAGACCAACCTCCTTCATAACCATAGACATCTCTGCCCTAAGGTCATCCTGGCTGTCGGTCGGGGCACAGGGGAAATATCCCTCTTTGTATCTCGGTTTGTAGCCAAGGTTTGGTTTTTCATCACGCCCGGTATTCCAACGTCCCTCAGCGGAATCAAGGTAGTAGAAGGAATGCTGCTCACGGCTGTCGAAACGGATATCATCAAATATAAAGAACTCTGCCTCAGGACCAAAGTAGGCGGTATCGCCGATACCGGTTGATTTGAGATACATCTCAGCCTTTTTGGCTACGTTTCTCGGGTCTCTGGTATAGTTTTCTTTGGTGATTGGGTCGACTATGTCGGCAATCATGCTCAGGGTAGGATACTTGGTAAATGGATCCATAATGGCCGTTGTCGGATCAGGCACAACCAACATATCGCTGGCGTGGATAGGTGCCCATCCCCTTATGGATGAACCGTCAAAACCAAAACCATCTTCAAAGACAGACTTGGTAAGTTCCTCGATTGGGACGGCAAAATGCTGCCACAGACCTGGGAAATCCATAAACTTAATGTCCAACATTACCGCCTTATTCTTTTTCGCAAACTCCAAGACTTCTAACTCAGTCATAACATAACTCCTATTTTTTATAAAAATATAACGAGGATGAGGAAAATCAACACTCTTCAATGAATGGAGACCGCTCAAACACTCAAACAGTCTGATTAGACAATAACTTTCAGATAAGATAAAAGGATGGGGAGTGCTTTGGTCGAAACTCGCCGATGAGTCTCGGGAACACACACCCCAGTGAACAATTATACAATATGCGAACAAAATATCAATTTTTTTGTTAATGTTTGGGGCGGGGCTTTAGATTGATATTATCCTCCCCATAAACTCTATGCTAATATTGTTAACAATGATTTGTTACCAATTATATCCCCTTTAGGGGATAAACGAATATAAGGGGAGAGTGAGAAAATGAGACGAAGCAGCATGTTTTTGTATACCAGAAAAGAGGTATCATCCGAGGCTGATGTGGTAAGCCACCAGCTTATGCTTAAGGCGGGGATGATTGATAAGCTGGCCGCCGGGATATATACCCTCCTCCCTATCGGTCTGATGGTAATAGAGAATGTAAAAAGGATAGTCAAGGAGGAGATGGATAGGGCGGGAGCCCAAGAGGTGCTGATGCCTTCGGTTATTCCGGCTGAACTGTGGCAGGAGAGCGGCCGTTGGGATAAATATGGGAAAGAGCTTCTCCGCATTAAGGATAGGCACGACCGTGATTTCTGTTATGGCCCGACCCATGAAGAGGTCATCACCGACCTGGTCAGAAAAAATGTCCGCTCCTACCGCCAGCTCCCCCTAAACCTTTACCAGATTCAGACCAAATTCCGCGATGAGATTCGCCCCAGATTCGGAATAATGCGTGGACGTGAATTTATTATGAAGGATGCCTACAGCTTTGATGTTGACGACCAATCGGCCGAGGAGAGCTACCGGATAATGTATGAGGCCTACCATAAGATATTCAAGAGATGCGGGCTAAACTTCAGGGCAGTCGAGGCGGATACGGGGCAGATTGGGGGTTCATTCTCGCACGAGTTTATGGTCTTGGCCCAATCGGGTGAGGACGCCATAGCCAGCTGTGACAAATGTGATTACGCCGCCAATATGGAAAAGGCCAGAACCGATGCCAAACGTCTGGCCTCAAAGCCAGAAGATAATAAGGGGCTTGAATCGGTCGAGACACCCAACAAGAAGAGCGTTGAAGAGGTTACCGCCTTTTTAAAGGTTCCTGCCGGCCGTCTGGTCAAGACTCTTATATTTAAATCAGACAATAGGTTTGCAGCCATACTCATCAGGGGAGACCGTCAGGCCAATGAGGTTAAACTGAAAGATATCTTCGCTGGAAATGAGGCGGTTTTGGCCAATGAGGAAGAGGTTAAAAAGATTACGGCTGCGCCTTCCGGTTTCTCCGGCCCGATCGGACTTAAGATAGATATCATCGCCGATAATTCGGTTAAGGGGATGACAAATTTTGTGGTTGGGGGGAACAAGAAGGATACCCACCTGATAAATGTAAATATAGGGAGAGATTTTGAGATTAAACAATTCGCCGACATTGCCAATATTGAGGATAGCGACCCCTGCCCTCTCTGCGATAAAGGTCACCTAAAGATAGACCGAGGAATAGAGCTGGGGCATATATTCAAACTGGGGACAAAGTATAGCGAATCTATGAAGGCCTATTACACCGATGCCGAAGGAACCGAAAAACCGATGATTATGGGCTGCTATGGGATTGGGGTAGGGAGAACAATGGCCGCCGCTATCGAGCAGAACCATGATGAGAATGGAATAGTCTGGCCTATTCCTCTGGCGCCATTTAAAGCAACCGTTATTCCGCTAAATACAAACCATGAAGGGATAATGGAAGTAGCTGAAAAACTGTATAAGGAACTGACCGAACTCGGAATTGAAACACTACTCGACGACCGTGAAGATAGGGCCGGAGCCAAGTTTAAGGATGCCGACCTTTTGGGAATCCCGATACATCTAATAATTGGAGAGAGGGGGCTTAAAGAGGGGAAGGTTGAGCTTAAACTGAGAGCCGGTGGAGAAAAAGAGATGGTTCCGGTTGATGCTACTGCGGCTAGGGTGAAGGCGATTATTGTCGAAGCCATTTAGATTTTATATTTTTCTCTCACAGAGCACACAAAGGTCACAAAGAAAAGATTGCTAACCACAGACCCTATGCTTAAAAAGAGAAGTCTTTAGTAAGGTATATGTTAGTTGGTATCTACTAACAATAAACCGAAAGGAGACTTGCCATGAACAATGTCAGCGGACTTGATTTTACGGGTGAAGATATTTACGTTGGTCTTGATGTCCATAAAAAGAGCTGG
>JAHJSF010000136.1 GCA_018830405.1 Nitrospinota bacterium
AAAGAGGGGGCGGTCTCCTATCTCTATTATGCGGATAGGATTGTCCAGTTTCCATTGGCGACCTTCGGGATAGCCTTCGGGACGGCCATTCTCCCTTCTCTGTCGAGGCTGGCCGCCAAGAATCAACTGGATGAGATAAGGGATACCCTATCCTTCGGACTCAGGTTTACCTTTTTTATAACCATTCCGGCCATGGTGGCCCTGGCAATTCTGGCCAAACCAATTATTACCATTCTCTTTGAGCGGGGAAAGTTTGGGGCTGCAGACTCGGCCAATACCGCCGGAGCCCTTGTTGCCTACACAATCGGTCTATGGGCCTTTTCTGGGATTAAGATTCTGGCTCCCGCCTACTATTCGATGAAGGATACCAAGACCCCCGTCAGGATAGCCATTGTGGCTATGTTGTCCAATGTTGTCCTAAACCTCATCCTGATGAGGCCATTGCAGCATATGGGAATTGCCCTGGCTACATCGTTGTCGGCGACCATCAATATAGCCCTGCTTATCTACTATTTAGAGGCGCGTGTGGGGAGACTTGATTGGCACAATGTGGCGGTCTCTCTCCTCAGGATAATCTTTGCTGCGACTATAATGGGCGGGGCTTGTTACCTGATGCTCTTTACCCGCGATTCATACACTATGCGGATGGGACAGGTTTTGTGGTTGGTTATGACGATGATGATTGGTCTTTCAACCTATCTTATAGCCTCATATCTTGTTAAGGCGGAAGAGATGCATTTCTTTATTGATGTGGTTGTCGGCAGGCTGAAAAGAAAGGGGTAATTCCAATTCTAAATCAAAGCGCTATCTTCGTTGGCATCGGCAATCGGCGCCTCGACGTATGAAAAATACGTCTGCGTTGTCTCTGCCTTGCCGCCTTGATTTCATCTTTGATTTAGAACCGGAATAATACGGCGACCCCAAAAACTATACAGAGCGGCAGAAAAAAGTAGACCAAGGCGGGACGAAGGCATACAAATTTATGTCGCTCTGTCTACCCCTTGGTTTTTCTGTTCAGGATATCTTCCAGGTCTTTAAGGGTTTGAACCGAGATCATCTCTTCCTCGCTGAACTTTATACCATGGTTCTGCTCAAGTCCGCTGAATAGGGAGAATTTGGCGAGTGAGTCTAGTCCCAAATCTGTGTCAAGGTGACTATCCATAGAGAGATTTTCCGATATTCTTAGAAGCTTATTTATTTCATCAAGAAAATCATTGCCGGAGACAGATTCGCTCGGGACTGTTTTAGGTTTTACCCTTCTTTCGAGTATTTCGGCGACTTTAAATCTTCTCAGCTTACCCATGGGTGTTCTTGGCAAATCTTCGAAGATAAGCTCTACTCTGGTAACCTTCTGAAAGGAGGGGAGTACTTTGGCCGATTCTTCTATGCTGGATTTAATCTCTTCAAATATTTCGTCCCTATGTTTTCCTGCAAAATAGTCTTCGCACGGATTAATCAAAACGGCTAAATATTCTCTTTCTCCTTCTTTGAGCATGATGATGCAAAGATCTTTTATCTTTTCCGGATTGGCATACAATTGTTCCAGTTCTTGCGGGTAGATGTTTTTACCGTTGGAGAGGATAATTACCTCCTTCTTCCGTCCGGTAATATATATAGCGCCGCTTTCGCTGATTCTGCCAATATCCCCGGTGTAGAACCAGTCGTTTCTTACCGCCTCGGCGGTCAAATCTGGCCTCTTGTAGTAACCCATCATTACGTTTGGCCCTTTGATGCAGATCTCTCCTTCAGGGTCGGCCAAGTCTTTTTTGGTCAGCTTTATCTCTACTCCGGGGGCGGCTCTTCCGACTGATCCGGGGAGGGGAGTTCGGAGAGAATTTATGGCGGCAATGGGAGATGTCTCGGTCAGCCCGTAGGCCTCCAATATAGTGAACCCGATGGCGTGAAGATTGCGGTGAAGTTCTTTGCCCAGGGGCGCTCCCCCACAGGCAAAGCACCTGAAGTTGGGGAAGTTTTTGTGTATGGAACCAAAGATTATCTTCCCGCAGGGAAGGCTGCATCTGTCGAGAAAACGGGATATCTTGAGAAGATTCTTGAATATATTCTGCTTTATCTGCGGTTGGGCCTTAATCTTTTCGGTAATATTGTCCCACATCAGTTCGAGAAGTCTCGGGACGGTAATAAGAGTTGTCCCCCCATGCTTCTTTATGGCCCCGAAAATATCCTCTCCCTTTAGAGATTTAACCAAGATGGTTGTTCCCCCTAAGTAGAGGGGAAGGATAACCGTTCCCATGAATGGATAGACATGGTGAAAGGGGAGGAAAGAGACAAATCTGTCCTCGGCCGAGTAGTATTTATCGGCTATCATCTCAAGGTTAGAGAGATAGTTTAACTGGCTAAGCATTACCCCCTTGGGTTCGGCCGTAGTCCCTGAGGTGAAGATAATTGACATCGGCTGGTCGGCGGGGAAGGGGTGTATTGTCGGTTCGACATAGTTTGATAGGGGGGCAATCTCATCTATAAATATCTTCTTGTCTGTTTTTTTGAAAACGCCGGAAAATTTTTTATCACAGAGTATCAAAGATGGTTCGGTAAAGTCCTCTATATTGGCAAACTCAGACTCGGTGAAGTTGGCGTCCCCGTGAACCACGGTCAGTCCGCTCATATGGGCAGCCAGATAGGCTGCCGACCAGTGGGGAGAATTTTCCCCTACCAATATTGCTCTTCCCCCGGCGGGGACATTCTCTTTGTCTATGGCGTTTTTAAGGGAAAGGATCAGCTTAAGAAAATCGCGGTAGATAAGGGAGTGGGCCTGGTCATTCTGATAATAGATGTAGGCCGGCTTGTCTTCCAGCCTGAGGCAGTTGCCTAAGATGCGGTTTAGGATAGGTTCCATAACTTTCCCCAGATGTTTATATTGGGCCGAAAAGCGACCCCATTTTAATTGTAGCAGAATTTTGTTCATATCTGGATTTATATTTGGAAATTTTTATAGATAGGAGCAACCATCCGAAAAGAGAACAAGCCCCCTTTACAGCTTTTCTTTAAGGAGTTCGTTGACCGTCTGTGGATTGGCCTTCCCCTTGCTGGCCTTCAAGACCTGTCCTACGAAGAACCCGAATAGCCTATCCTTCCCCCCTCTGTAGTCTTCAGCTTCTTGAGGGTGGCTGGCGATTACCTCGTCTATTATCTTGGCAATGTCATCCTTCCCGCTTATCTGGGCCAACCCCTTCTCCTCGACAATCTCTTGGGCGGTCTTATTCTCTTTGGCCATATCTTCGAGGATGGCTTTCCCCATCTTGCCGCTTATCTTCCCCTCCTCTATCATGACCAGAAGTTCGGACAGCCTTTCAGGGGTAACGTTAAAGTCGGCTACATTGATGTTGCCATCCTTTAGAAGTCTAAGGACTTCCCCCATTATCCAGTTACTGGAGGCCTTAGGGTTGTTATATTTTGAGACGGTTTTCTCAAAATAGTCTCCCAAGGCTATCGAGGAAGAGAGGACACCGACATCATATTCAGAGAGAGAGTATTCGGAGATAAAGCGCTGCCTCTTGGCCTCGGGAAGCTCTGGCAATTCCTTTCTTATCTCCTCAACCCATGAATTCTTGACCACTATCGGCTGAAGGTCAGGTTCGGGGAAGTATCTGTAATCGTGGGCCTCCTCTTTGCTACGCATCGAAATAGTAATACCTTTGGCCGAGTCGAATAAGCGTGTTTCCTGAATTATTCTTCCCCCATCCTCCAATATCTCAATCTGCCGCTCAATCTCATACTCTATAGCCTTCTGCATGAAACGGAACGAGTTTAGGTTTTTAATCTCCGCCCTGGTTCCAAAGGTATTACTTCCTACGGGCATGACCGATACGTTGGCGTCACAGCGGAGTGACCCCTCCTCCATATTGCAGTCGCTGACCTCGATATATTCGAGTATCTCCTTCAGCCTGGTCATATACTCCTTGGCCTCCTCGGACGACCTCATATCGGGTTCGCTGACGATCTCCATCAGGGGAACCCCGGCCCTGTTTAGGTCAACATAGGAGTTTTGGTCTCCCCCGTCACCATGTATAAGCTTCCCGGCATCCTCTTCCATGTGGAGTCTGGTGATGCCTATTCTCTTCTTGGCCCCCTCCAAGCCTATATCTATGTAGCCGCCCGTGGCTATAGGGAGGTCATACTGAGATATCTGATATCCTTTGGGGAGGTCCGGGTAAAAGTAGTTTTTGCGGGCGAACTGGTTTAGAGGTTCTATCTTGCAGTTTATGGCCAAAGAGGTCTTTATAGCCAACTCAACCCCTTTTTTATTTATAACGGGGAGCATGCCTGGCATTCCAAGGCATATTGGGCAGACGTTGTTGTTAGGTTTCTCTCCGAATCTAGTGGAGCAGGCACAGAACATCTTGGTCTCTGTCTTAGATTGGACGTGAACTTCCAAGCCTATAACCGGTATGTATTCCATAAGGTCTCCTGCGTCTCCTAAAAGAAGAGCAAACATAGTGTTTAGTTGTATAATTCTGCGTCAGTATCAAGACCGAGAATTTGGCGCGGCTGGCACGAAGACAACCGCAGCCATAGCACGCACGGCCTATGGCGAGGATTGACGACAAAGCCGGGCGTGTCAAAGGCCGGTCGGCTACAGCAAAATTTATGCAATTAAGCACAAGAGCGTCCCCAAGGGGATTTGAACCCCTGTCGCCGCCGTGAAAGGGCGGTGTCCTGGGCCTGACTAGACGATGGGGACGTATAAGTCATAAATAAGAGTCGTCTTCAAATTATTCCCCCTTAACAAAGGGGGGTAGGGGGTTGTAGGTTGCCTCCTCCTTGCTTCCTTGTTACCGATTTGAATCCGGCTTCTTATATAATAAAGTGAGCCGCCTCGGGATCGAACCGAGGACAACCGCCTTAAAAGGGCGATGCTCTACCAACTGAGCTAGCGGCTCATAAATTCAACAGCCCATCATTGTATTTCATTGACGTTTGCTAAGTCAATGAGAAACATGGGACTCTTGTAAAAAAGAGGTGTTGACACCGAGTAAAGGGGTGGAATAGAGTCTAAAAATAGATAGGGAAGGTAAAAAGGTAACGAAAGAGCTATCTTTACCAATTTATACAGACAGTATATTTGTTGTTATGTTTTGGGATCAACAATGAATGATAAAACTGAATCACAATCTTTATCTACTCCACTCTTTGGATTACTTGGTTCTCTTGGACACTCAGAATTTAGATGGTATCACCATTTTGATACAGGAACACTTTTTTGGTCACTGACAAGACTGTTCGGATTTTACCATAGGATTATTTTATCCCTTCAATTACAGAGAGAACAACGTGTTTTTCTGGATTCAGATATTGAAAGTTTTATAATTAGGATGCGTATAGTCCTTAACGATACTGCGTTTATTATCAGACAACTCCTGCCAAAAAACGAACAGGGTTTGAAAGGCCCTAAAGGAGGTGTTCATCCCAGAAATAAAGAAATGTCGATGATGGATATATTTAAGTATATTGAGAAAAATCCAAATGACTTTCACGAATTCACTAACGTACTAAAGCAAAATAGGGATTGGATCTTCAGATTAAGAGATCAACGTGACAATATCATTCATTATAAGTCTAAAGTCATAATCTTCGAGACTGAACCAAATATTTCATTTGCGATGCTAAATGCCGCAGGCACTGAAGTAACTGAACCCACTGAGGATGGAGGACAGCGTGTAGTTACGACTCCTATATTTGAGTACATAAATTCCCAGACATTGTCTTTACACAAATTTTTACATGTCGATTTAGTAAGTGCTATCGAACAATATATTAAAAGAAGTGGTATGAAGTTTAGTGAAGTTGGGGAAAATCCAAGGATGACATGTATGGGAATTCCTTTATTTAAGGAAATCAATAGCATAGAAACATAACAAGTCGTTTGAGACGGATTTCTTGGGGCACCGCTTTGCTCTGCCCCAAGAAACCGCTCAACTCTGCGTTAGCTCCTTCCTTTAGGATAATGTGTTAAGAAAGAACATTTGCAGACTATGAGCATTTACGACCAAAGAGACAAGCCAGCATATGGATTATTAAAAACTGAACCTCACTACTCCAAGAATCAAAATATATTGAAGTGGTGGAATTCAGATTTGGACAAAGTATTAGTTTCTCAAATTTTGCGCTGGCAGTGGGTATGGTATTGGGGTATCACTGATGAAATAGTTAAACACACAACACCAGAAATAATTGAAAACTGGAAAAAAACTGACCCTCTTTGTTCAAAATACGCATGGTACAACATATTGATGAATTTTGCCGCAACACGAGCCGAGCAATTAGACTTTACAAAGGCAATTCGGAATCCACAAAAGAAAACATGCCTTTTGTGCAAGAATCATTTCACTGAAGACTCTTTGCCAATGCCATTAATTGAAAGGCTATGTATTGATAAACTGGATTTTTGCGCTCCTTGTCTCAGAGATACAATCCTTCAAGGAACTGGTAATGACGCTTTACCTGAGAAGGATATACTTAAATATCTTCAAGATTTAGCATTACTGATAGGACGCGTACCCACTCAAAATTTTGGTGAAGGTATCACAGATTTAAGAGAGATGAACAATAATGAAAGATTGGCTTTTTTAGAACTTCTGAGAAATAAGCCTACCGTTGGACGCGTGAAATCAGCATTTAGTTCTTGGCTTAATGCACTTATACAAGCAGGCGTACTTGAAGATGGGACAAGGAAAACCAGCAGAGGCATTCACAGCATAGCAAAAGACGGTCACGTTTGTCTTTCGCTGGGAGAGAAAACGATTGATGATTACCTATCTTCACATGGTATTAATCACGACAAGGAGCCAAGATACCCAGAAGGCAATTATCGGGGCGACTTCAAAATTGGAACAACCTTTATTGAATATTTTGGACTTACCGGGAATCCTGACTATGACGCAAAAACAAAAGAAAAGATTCGATTATGCAAGAAACACAATATTGTGCTTGTGGCGATTTACCCACAGGACTTGGTAAGTCAACAAAAAATAGAAAGCAAATTATCGGCATTGATTACAAAGGCATAAGGTAAATTCATGAGCAATCAATCAAACTTCAACGTTATGTATGGTTAACGGCAAAACGGTATCTATCCCCCTCGCCAGGGCGCGTGAACGCTACCCAAACGAAGTCGAAAATATGGAAATAGCATGGAAAAAAGGGGACGCAACCCTTTTCCTCTTTTCCTTCTGTTTTTCTTCCCCGAAAATAACGCTTGCCTGTACCATAAAGCGTGCGATAAAATGTACCAAACATATACTTAATGAGGCGCAATATGCAAAAACTAAAAATAGGGGAAGACATCAGATCTCTGTCAGAAGTCAGGAATGGCATGGCAAATTTTATAAAGCAGGTTCATGATACTAAAAGGCCGTTGATAATTACACAGCATGGGAAAGGAATTGCGGTTCTTTTGGGCGCGAATGAATTTGAAGCCATGCAAGAGAAAATAGAGCTCCTCTCAGATATTCAAACCTCTCTCAATCAGTTGGAAAAGGGCTCTGGAATCAGCCATAAAGATGCGAGAGAGAAGCTATTAAAGCAAGTTTCAAAATGAGAGTAATCTGGTCTCCCCTTGCTGTCGACAGGGCATCAGAAATAGCCGATTACATTGCCCGAGACAAACCATCAGCTGCGGAAAAATGGATTGATACTATATTTTCTAAAGTTGAACAGCTGGAGTCATCTCCCGAAATCGGCCGAATTCTACCTGAAATCGATAATAGCCAATTTAGGGAATTAATTTACGGCAATTACCGCATCATTTATCGTATCGAAACCAAACAAATATCCATCCTCACAATTCGACATTGCAAACAAATATTGCCAACAGGTGAAATTAAGGGGTAACGGACATATTTATATCACTATCTCTGCCGCTCTATGGGCTACTATCCGAGAGGATTGTTTTTCAGGTATTCCCTAACCTTGGCAAAGGCGATGGCTCGATGGCTTATCCTATTCTTAATCTCCTTCCCCACTTGGGCAAAGGTTTGGCCAAAAGAGGGGGCAAGGAATATAGGGTCGTAACCGAATCCCGAATCACCCGCCATCTCCTCTGTTATAAAACCTTCATATTCCCCCCGGAATGTCATCGGGGGGAATTCCCCCTTGGGGCTGGCCAAAGCTGCGACACATACAAAGCGAGCCCCCCTCTTTTCAGGAGGAACATCTTTCATCATCTCAAGGAGTTTTATATTTTTTTCTTTGGCGTTACGTTCATCACCGCCGAATCTGGCCGAATGGATCCCAGGAGCTCCGTTTAAGGCATCCACCTCAATGCCGGAGTCGTCCGATATGGTTATCAGCCCCGACCTATCGGCAGACTCAGAGGCCTTTTTTAGGGCGTTTTCTTCGTATGTCAGACCATCTTCGACTATTTCTCCGATGTCAGGGATAGACTTTAGGGAGACGATTTCTATCCCTATATCTGCCAGAAGTCTGCCAACCTCGACCGCCTTCCCTTCATTACCGGTAGCCAGAAGGATCTTCATTATACAAAGTCGCCTTCAAACGCTGCCTGCGTTGGCTTCGTCGTCAGCTCCTCGACCACAACCCCCTCAAAGTCCCCCTTAACAAAGGGGGAATAGGGGGTTGTAGCCCTGTGTCGCTTCCTCCTTGCCGCCTTGGTATCATTTTGAATGCGACTCCGTATTAGAAACATATCCCCCCCAGTGCTTCTTTCTGCAATTCGATAAGACCGTTAATCCCCTCTCGCCCTAGACCAAGCAGGGCCTCCATCTCTTCTTGGGAGAATGGTTCCTGTTCGGCCGTCCCCTGAATTTCAACAAACTTTCCCTGGCCGGTCATGACAATGTTCATATCGACATCGGCCGAGGAGTCTTCTTCATAGTTAAGATCGAGGCAGGGGGTTCCCTTTACCACCCCGACACTTGCGGCCGCCAAAAAGTCCTTTATAGGGAGTTTACCAATCATCCCCTTTTCTTTCATCCACTGCATAGCCATGGCCATGGCTACAAAGGCGCCGGTGATTGAGGCGGTTCTAGTACCTCCGTCTGCCTGAATTACGTCACAATCTATTAATACGGAACGTTCGCCCAAGATGGTCATATCGACTACCGAGCGGAGTGCCCTTCCTATCAGACGCTGAATTTCATAGGTTCGTCCCCCCAGTTTGCCTTTAGAGGCCTCTCTAACCATCCTTGTTCCGGTCGATCTGGGGATCATCGAATATTCAGCGGTTACCCAACCCTTTCCCTGTCCTCTGAGGAAAGGGGGAACCTTATCCTCTACTGAGGCGGTGCATATCACCTTAGTGTCTCCGCAGGCTATAAGCACCGAACCCTCGGCATGCTTTATGAAATCTCTGGTTATGATTGTTTCTCTCTTTTCGTTGGGCTGTCTGCCGTCGCTCCTGGCCATAAATTTTTCCAATCTGTTTTTTATAATTAACCTAAAAGGTATCGATATCTATCTTATCAACCCTGCCTATACTCCCATTTCCCAAAAAATTATCCCCAACCAATTTAAATCTGTTTGGATTATCACTGACGTAGAAAATGCTTGCGCCTGTTCCATCCGATAAGAGATTAAGTTCCGCCAGGCACCTTTCCACCTCTTTGGCGGTTTCCTCCGCCGAATCTACCAGGGTGACGCCCTTCCCCACTACCTTGCTTATAGTCTTTTTCAGTAGCGGATAATGGGTGCAGCCGAGGACGATGGTGTCTACCTTTCCCTTCATTACCGACAGATATTCTTCGGCGGCTATTTTGGCTATCCGATGTTCGCCCCACCCCTCTTCGGCCATCGGCACAAATAGAGGACAGGCGTGAGACACCACCGATATATATTTGTCTATCCGTCTTATCGCCAGAGAGTAGGCGTCGCTGTTTATGGTTGCCTCTGTCCCGATTACCCCTATTTTTTTATTTAATGAGGCGGCTACGGCACCTTTGGCCCCCGGTTCGATAACGCCTATTATCGGGATATCTATCTCCTTCTTTAGGGTATCAAGGGCCAGGGCCGAGGCGGTATTACAGGCGGCTACAATCATCTTAACCCCTTGGCTCATAAGAAAGTGTATGTCCTGTCTGGCAAACTTAGTGACTGTCTCGGTGCTCTTTGTCCCATAGGGGACGCGGGCGGTGTCGCCAAAGTAGATTAGGGTTTCTTTGGGGAGCCTCTTTTTAATCGATTGAAGGACGGTGAGGCCGCCTACCCCTGAATCGAATATCCCTATTCCGGACGATTTATCAGACATTCCAAGCCTCCATAAATTTGAGTGATTTCTCAAGGTCGGTTTTGGTGTGAGACTCCAGGGTGAGTATTGGGCTTAGGTCTGCCAATTGCCCGGCCAGTCGATCGAAGTCAAAGGTTCCCTCCCCCATACTAAGGTGTTGGTCATCCCCTCCACTGTTATCATGCAGGTGCATCTCAATTAGGTAGGGCTTGACCATACCTATCCACTTCTCCAACGATATCTTTCCGAAGAGATTGAAGTGTCCCGTATCAAAACAGTGCCCTGCGCGCTCAGTCCCCAGCGCCTCTATCAGCTCAATCAATATTTCAGGGGTCGCGTCGAAGACATTCTCTACCGCCAATTTTATTTCTTTGGGGGTTTCGGCCAAGACACGGTTCCATGTTTCGAGACTGTTTTTCAGCCAGATGTCTTTTCTCCCGTCGAAGCGGAAGCGGTCGTAGCCCGGGTGGATAACAACCGTTTTAGGGTTCATATCGGCCACAACGTTTATTGCCTCTATTACGCGGTCGGCCGTCAGGGTTCTGACCTTTTCGTCAAATCCCCCCGGACTCAGATCCATGAATGGTGCGTGGAGGGAGAGAGTTTGGCCGCCGGCTATATATTCCCTGAGAGGGGCCAACCTGTCTATTGGCGGGCGGTCAAGAAAGTAGGAAGAAAGAAATATCTCTACCCCCTTCCCCTCTTGAATGGCTAGGGGGAGGAGTTCGTCTATCTTCTTATACGACATCCTTATATGTATATTTTCTTTGTTCATAAAGTTTTTATCTATTTTGTTTGATATCGGAGGACACCTTATTAAGTATGCGGAGGCAACCTTGCGGTCTATCCAAGCTATGATAGAACAAAGAACTTTCCGCTTCAAGGAGTAAATAATCGGGGCGGGGGGATTTGAACTATGTTTTAACCACAGATAGACACTGATTCATATAGATATTTTTTGTGTCATTCCCGTGCAAACGGGAATCCAGTCTCTTCCTTCTCCTATATTCGGAGCCTGTCCCGCACTTGATGCGGGGGTCAATCCCCCGATCAAGTCGGAGGAGGGGAACGATATTTGGGGGAGGACTTTTTAAGCGGCAAATAGATTTGCTCGTCTTCCTTTTTGCATGATACATTCAACTTAAGTTCGGGGGAACTCCATCAAAATAAAACAAGTAATAATGTTCATATAACAAAAAGCAATTAAAGATTATGAAAAAAACGTTCCAGGAACTTCGATTATTCCTCACGACTATTATGCTTGGTGCAATCCTTGCTGTAATATTGGGAAATTTTGGGTTTTTAAACGCCGACCCCAAGATAATTGGATTACATAGAATAAGAAAAGCCCCAGAGATAGACGATGTCAAAGTATTTATTACTGTTATTCTCCCATATCTTGTGGTTCTGGCTTTTAGGCTTGTACATTCTATAAAAAACCAACTGAATAATCAGAACAAAGAATAATCAATAAAATATAGAATAGAAATAGGGTGGAAATTTTATTGCTATTTTTATGAGATGAGTAGTTTCATTGGAGAGGATGGGATGCCATGATTGGGGGTTTGTTATCAATCTCTATTGCTTTTGGCTGTGGGCTTGTGCTTATGAGCTTTAGTGAAATGAATCTATTGCCGCCTGAAGTAATGGCACGCGTTGGATGGTCAATTATTGCATTTTCTATTCTGGGCTACTGCCTAAAAACTTTGTTTGAGAAGTCAAAAAAGTTGCAGGAGACAACATTTAAGATAAAAGGCTCATCGCGTCTTAGTGTGGGTAAAATGATGAACTTTATGGGGTATAACGTGTTATTAAACAAAGAGAAAAGAGCTTTTAAAAGGGGTAAAAAATCGGTATGATTTACGGATGGGAAAAAACAGACGATTACTGG
>JAHJSF010000137.1 GCA_018830405.1 Nitrospinota bacterium
GGATGATAGCATAGGAGGGGGGGGAAATAAAGAATATATTGGAAAAAGAGAGGGGGATATCGGTGAGAATCAATCGGTCTCTATAGCCGAATCTATCCTCCTTATAAGCTCTTCGATTTTATCCTCCATATCAAAGGAGAGGGGCATCCCTCCCTCCTTAATCTTAAACATTTCATCGGCAATGCTCATGGAGGTGAGTACGGCAACCTTCTGGGTAGAGGGTGTATTCGATTTTTCGTGGACCTCCCTCATCTTCTTATCCACAAAAGAGGCCAGGCGGGCGACATATTTAGGGTCGTAGTCCGTTTTTATGGAGTAGGTAGCATTAAATATATTTATCTTTATCGGGTCCATATCAGCTCCGCCTCCATTTTTTCGACCTGCCCCAGAAGCACTTCTGCCTTCCCCTTGACAAGAATCCTCTCTTTATTCAATCTATCTATATCCTTCTGCAACTGACTATTCTCTCTCCTAAGGGCAGCTATATCCCTTGAATTGTCAGCCATGGAAACCAGTTGCTCCTCTAACCCCTTTATTTTCACATAAAGCTCGGCCTGCTCTTTTTTTTGCCTCTCAACAAACTCAACCAAGGCAATAATTTTAGATTCAAGATGTTCAAATTGTTTAATTTCCATATTACTGCTAATATATCACTCGTAGTTTTTGTGTCAACATAGCCTAGGTCACTATAATAAGGCTATGTTTAATATATTAAGACAAAGATACACTTACAAATTTTAAAATATTATAAATGACAGATATATCTAATAGTACAACAGCCGTCTATCCGGGCACATTCGATCCGGTGACCAATGGTCATCTCGACCTCATAAATAGGGGGCTCAATATATTCGACAACCTTATAGTCGCCGTAGCCTACAATCCCCTTAAAAAACCGATATTCTCGGTCGAGGAGAGGGTCGATTTCATAAAAGAGTCTACCAAAGATTTGGAGGGACTGACTGTCGTATCATTCGACGGCCTCCTGATAGACTTCATGAAAGAAAAGGGGTCGAATATTATCATCAAAGGTCTCAGGGCTATATCCGACTTCGAATACGAGCTACAGCTATCACTCATGAATCGTAAACTGGACAGCAGCATAGAAACAGTATTTATGATGCCGAGTGAGGAATACACCTTTCTGAGCTCCAAGATAATAAAGGAAGTAGCCTCCTTAGCCGGAAATGTCAGCGAAATGGTGCCTGATGTTGTAGCCAAGGCCTTATGTAAAAAATTCAACCTAAAATAATGGGCTGTTATATCAAACATTCAAAACAGGATATTTAAATGAAACTTACCAGACGGATACAGAGCATTAAACCATCGCCAACCCTCGAACTTAGCGCCAAGGTCGGGGCACTCAAGGCTGAGGGGAAAGATATAATCGGATTTGCCGCCGGAGAACCTGATTTCGATACGCCGGACAATATAAAAGAGGCGGCAGTCATCGCCCTCCGACAGGGGAAGACTATTTACACCGCTGTATCAGGGATACCGGAGCTAAAGGATGCTATTACAGCCAAATTGAAAAGGGATAACGGGGTCTCTTATAAGAGAGAAGAGATTATCGTCTCCTGCGGGGCCAAACACTCCCTCTACAACATAGCCATGACTATCTTAGAAGAAGGGGATGACGTAATTATCCCAGCCCCCTATTGGGTGTCATACATAGATATAGTATGTCTAACCGGCGCTACCCCTGTCATCGTCGAAACAACCAAGGAATCCGGTTTTAGACTATCTCCAGAGCAGTTTGCGGCCGCTATAACCCCAAGGACCAGGGCCATTTTTCTAAACTACCCCAATAATCCGACCGGGGCTACATATACCAGAGAACAGCTCCAGGAACTGGCCAGGATAGCGGTCAAGAATGAAATAATGATTATCTCGGATGAGGTGTATGAAAAGATTATCTACACCCCCGAACCGCATGTCAGCATAGCCTCGCTGGGTGAAGACGTTAAGGATTTCACCATTACCGTCAACAGTCTATCCAAGACTTATTCTATGACCGGTTGGAGGATAGGATATGCCGCGGCCAATAAAAAGTTAGTCAGCGCCATGACCAATATCCAGAGCCAGAGCACCTCCAATCCTACATCAATAGCCCAATATGCGTCTGTCGAAGCCCTCAACGGCCCGCAGGATACAATAGAAAGCCGGAGGCTGGAATTTGAAAAGCGTAAGGATTATATCCTTAAAAGGATAGAGACGATACCGGGGGTAACCTGCGACAATCCGGACGGCACCTTCTATATCTTCGCTGATTTTTCGGCCCACTACGATAAAAAACATAACGGCCTTAATATAGACAACTCGGTAAAGATGGCCGGGTTCCTCCTTGAAGAGGGGAACGTAGCGCTTGTCCCGGGTATCGCCTTTGGCAACGACTCCTGCCTTAGGCTAACCTTCGCCAGCTCAATCGAGACAATAAAAGAAGGTTTGGACAGGATTAATAATACCCTAAAGAGGTTGGAGTAATCGGTTTTCAGCTCCTCATACCGTTAGAATAATAGAAATAATCACACAAAGAACGCAAAGATGAATGGGAAACAACCCCCTATCCCCCTTTGTTAAGGGGGAATAGGGGGGTTATGCAATGGAGGCTGTCACACTATTATGACCAAGATTAAGATATGCGGAATCACCAACCTTGCTGATGCAGAGGCGGCCATTGAGTTTGGGGCAGATGCCCTCGGCTTTATCTTCTACTCCAAAAGTCCCCGCTGTATAGACACAATTAAAGCCAAGGAGATTATAGCCTCTCTCCCCCCCTTCATAACTACGGTTGGAGTATTTGTCAATCATGATAAGACCTTTATAGATAAGATAGTAAAAGAATGCGGACTTGGTGTAGTACAATTGCATGGCAATGAAACGGCCGATTTTTGCTCCTCCATAGAAAAGAAGGTCATAAAGGGGGTAAGGATAAAGAGCGCAGCTGACCTGACTCACTTGGCCGGTTATAAGGTAGACGCCATTCTTATAGATTCATGCCGGAGGGAAGATTACACCCTCCCCACATCCCCATTTGATTGGGACCTGGCCATAAAGGTCAAAAGTCTGGGGAGAATCATATTGGCCGGCGGACTGAATGAGGATAATGTTGCCGAGGCAATCAAAAGGGTTGCCCCCTACGCCGTTGATGTCTGCAGCGGGATAGAAAAAGAACCTGGCAAAAAGAATATTGATAAGATGAAAAAATTTATTCAAGAGGTAAGGAATATTGGCTGAGACACCTGACAGCAGAGGAAGGTTTGGGATATTTGGGGGAAGGTATGTCATAGAGACCTTGGTCCCCGCCTTAGACCAGTTGGAAAGAGTCTACAATGAAGCCTGCCTGGATGAGACATTTCATAAAACCCTGGCCCACTACCTTAAAGAGTATGCCGGACGGCCAACGCCACTTCATTTTGCCGAGAGGCTAACCGAAAGACTTGGCGGGGCAAAGATATACCTGAAGAGGGAAGACCTCTGCCATACCGGTTCACACAAGCTGAACAATACCCTCGGTCAGATACTCTTGGCCAAAAGGATGGGGAAAAAGAGGGTAATAGCTGAAACGGGGGCCGGACAGCATGGCGTAGCCACGGCGACCGTAGCCGCCCTGTTCGGACTTGAGTGTGAAATATTTATGGGGGCGGAGGATATCGAGAGACAGAGCCTTAATGTCTTCAGGATGAAACTCCTCGGGGCCAAGGTAACGCCCGTAACAACGGGAACAAAGACCTTAAAGGATGCCACCAGCGAGGCACTGCGGGATTGGATATCAACCGTCAACAATACTCATTATGTTATCGGTTCCGTTGTCGGGCCGCGACCATACCCGCGAATGGTCAGGGATTTTCAATCGGTAATAGGGGAAGAGACCAAGGTGGATATCCTGACCAAGGAGGGGAGACTCCCCGACTATCTTGTGGCCTGTGTCGGAGGGGGGAGTAATTCAATAGGGATGTTCCACCCCTTCTTCAATGACAAAGATGTTAAGTTTATAGGGGTTGAGGCGGCCGGCTACGGTCTGGATACGGATAAGCATGGAGCCTCACTCAACAAGGGTCGTCCCGGGGTTCTGCACGGGAATATGAGTTATCTCCTTCAGGATAAAGATGGTCAGATACAGGAGGCCCACTCCATATCAGCCGGACTCGATTATCCTGGTGTTGGTCCAGAACATAGTCACTACAAGGATATCGGACGGGGAGAGTATGTGGCCGTAACCGATAAAGAAGCCGTTGACGCCTTTAAACTCCTGTCTGAGGTGGAAGGGATAATACCGGCCTTAGAGAGCGCTCACGCCATTGCCTACACCCTAAAACTCGCCCCTACTTTAAACAAAGATAATATTATTGTGGTCTGTCTCTCCGGACGAGGTGACAAAGATGTTGACCAGGTATCAAAGATTATGGGGGAGATATAGTGAGCAGGATAGGAGAGGCCTTTAAGAAGAGTAACGGGAAGAAGCTGCTCATCCCCTTTATAACCGCCGGGGACCCTGACTTGGATACCACCATTGAGATTATCGAGGTGATGGTCAAGAATGGGGCGGATATGATAGAGCTTGGCATTCCCTTCTCCGATCCACTAGCGGATGGGGCGACCATACAGCGCTCCTACAATCGGGCCCTCAAGAAGGGGATATCTCTCAGAAAAATCATAGCCGCCATTCCTAAGATAAGGCAAAAGACCTCAGTCCCGATTATACTGATGTCGAGCTACAACCTTATCTACAGTTATGGTGATGAGGCCTTGGTCAGAGATGCCTCAAAAGCAGGGGTGGACGGGCTGATAATTCCCGACCTTCTCCCCGAGGATGCGGATGAACTAATATCTTACGGTCAAAAATATGGGGTGGATACAATATTCCTAACCGCCCCGACAAGCAACGAGGAACGGATAAAACTTGTCGCCCAAAGAAGCAGCGGTTTTATCTATCACATCTCATTGGCCGGAATAACCGGAACAAAGTCAGCTGTAGCCGCAGAAGTAAAAGCGGGGATTGAAAGGGTTAAAGAATTCTCCGACACCCCTGTAGCTGTAGGATTCGGTATCTCCACCCCTGAACAGGCCGGAAAAATATCAGGCTATGCCGATGCAATAATTGTGGGGAGTGCCAACGTTAAGATTGTTGAAGAGAATATAAATGATAAAGAATTGATGCTCAAAAAAGTTGGAAATTTTATAGCCAAGCTGAAAAAAGAAATATAGAATACCCCTATCATGAATATAACCATTCTGGGTTGCCACGGGGGAAACAGTAATAAAACCAATCTGACAAGTTTTCTGGTAAACGAAAATTTGCTATTGGATGCGGGATCGGCTTCACAAGTATTGTCATTGGAAGAACAGCTCAGAATAAGGTCTGTTCTCGTTACCCACTCCCATCTGGACCATATCGCCACCATCCCTTTTATCGCCGATAATATTGTGGGGCGTTTCGAAACACCTATTGAGATTGCTGCTCCTGAACCTGTTCTTATCCCCTTAAAAGAACATCTATTCAACGATAAGATATGGCCCGATTTTACCCATATACCTCACTCTATAAGCCCCATAATACGCCTCAAGACTTTGGAGAACGAAAAGAGTGCAAACATATGCGGCCTAACGGTAATGCCGGTCAAGGTTCACCATGCCGTTCCTGCTTACGGATACATAATCAGGGAAAATGGGAATGCCTTGGCTTATACAGGTGATACAGGGCCTACCAATAGAATTTGGGAGGTTATAAACAAAGAAGCGGGGATAAAAGGGATAATCACCGAGATATCTTACCCAAACAGGATGAAGAGAGAGGCAGAGATTAGCTGCCACATGACCCTCGAGAGGCTCCTACCAGATCTTGACAAGATAGAGGATAAAGAAATACCAATCTATATATACCACCTGAA
>JAHJSF010000138.1 GCA_018830405.1 Nitrospinota bacterium
TAAATCACCGTCCACGTAAGACGTTAGGGTATAGAACACCATATGAGGTATTCTATAAAACAAGGACAATGTTAACAGAAAAAGTTGCACTTACGAGTTGAACCTAGAGAGAAAGGTTAGGGCAACTTTCTCTAATTTTTTTATTCTATCCCTTATCTCCGCCGCCCTCTCAAACTCCAGATCTTTAGCCGCTTCCTTCATCTCCTTCTTAAGTTTTTTAAGGAGCGATTCTATTTCGTTGGCCGACATATATTTACTATCCCCCTCGGCAACCTGAGAGAGCAGCTTCTCGTTGGCCTCGTAGGCGCTCCCCATAGAGGAATGGATTTCCCGTATTATTGAGGTGGGGGTGATACCATGCTCATTGTTGTAGGCCAACTGTATTTCTCTTCTTCGGTTCATTTCGTCGACCGCCCTTTTTATCGAACCGGTTATTGTGTCGGCATACATTATTACCCGCCCGCTTACATTTCGAGCTGCCCGTCCGCTTGTTTGAATAAGAGAACGTTCGGAACGGAGGAATCCTTCCTTATCGGCATCGAGTATGGCCACCAGAGATACCTCCGGTATATCAAGCCCCTCCCTCAGAAGGTTAATCCCAACCAGTACATCAAACTCAGATTTTCTCAAGCTTCTGATAATCTCCATCCTCTCAATCGTCTTGATATCGGAGTGGAGATATTCTACCCGCACCCCCACATCTCTATAATATTGGGTAAGGTTTTCGGAAAAACGTTTGGTTAAGGTAGTTACCAAAACCTTCTCCCCCTTTTCGACCGCCAGTCTGATTTCATGGAGAAGATCATCAATCTGCCCCCCAACCGGTCTTATATCTATCAACGGGTCAACCAGGCCGGTCGGTCTGACCAGCTGTTCGATAACAATCCCCTCACTCTTATTAATCTCATACTCAGCCGGAGTGGCCGATACATAGACCGCCTGATTAACTCTCCCCTCAAACTCCTCAAAATTAAGGGGGCGGTTATCGAGGGCTGAGGGGAGCCTGAAACCATGTTCAACCAGAGTGGTCTTGCGTGACCTATCCCCCGCATACATCCCCCCAATCTGCGGGATGGTGGCGTGGCTCTCATCGATGAAGAGGAGATAATCACTCGGGAAATAGTCGATGAGGACGGGGGGCGCCTCCCCAACCTTTCTTCCGGTCAGGTGGCGGGAATAGTTTTCTATCCCGTGGCAGTAGCCAACCTCGGCAATCATCTCAAGGTCAAACATCGTCTTATTCCTAAGCCGCTGCGCCTCAAGAATTTTCCCGCTATTCTCCAGTTCGGCCAGCCGTTGGGCCAGTTCCCCCTTTATGCTTTTCATCGCCCTATCCATCGTCTTATCGGAGGCGACATAGTGACTATTGGGGTAGATAATAATTCGGCTATGCCCGCTAATACTTTTTCCTGTCAGAGAATCTATCTTTGATATCCTTTCGATAGTATCTCCAAAAAATTCTATCCGAACGGCCCGCTCTCCCTCATAGGCGGGGAAGATATCGACAATGTCACCGTTGGTACGGAATGTCCCCCGCCGGAAATCTATATTGTTTCTTTCATAGTGCATGGCGGTCAGTTGGTTCAACAGGTCATCTCGGGCTACATCTTTCCCCTCGTTTATAAGTAAAATCTTATCCTTATACTCCTCCGGGGAACCGAGTCCGTAGATGCAGGAGACGCTGGCTACTATCAGAACATCCTCCCGTTCCAGCAAAGACCTAGTGGCCGAGTGGCGGAGCATATTTATCTCGTCGTTTATGGCCGAGTCCTTTTCTATATAGGTATCGGTGGTGGGGATATAGGCCTCCGGCTGATAATAGTCGTAGTAGCTGACAAAATATTCAACCGCATTTTCGGGGAAGAAGAGTTTGAATTCGTTGTAGAGCTGGGCGGCCAGGGTTTTATTGTGGGCGATAATCAGGGTAGGCTTCTGAACCTTTTCAATAACGCAGGCCATGGTGAAGGTTTTGCCCGAACCGGTAACCCCCAAGAGGGTCTGGTTTGGAACCCCATTGATAATGTTGGCCGATATCTCCTCAATCGCCTTGGGCTGATCCCCCTTCGGGGCGTAGTCTGATACTATTTTGAATTTCATAAGATAGATTATACATCAACCACTTTTGAACCACGAAACAGACGAAAGACTCGAAAAATTATTAACCACGGATGAACACTGATACACACAGATACCTCAAAATATCCCCCCCCTTAGCAAAGCTTGCTATATTGTGGAAAGGGTTTAAGCCATACTTTATGTAATAGGCTATACTCCGGAAAGAATTATAAATAAGTTGGTTAAAATTCAACCCGGAGAAAGGAGTACAGCCATGAAAGGATCTAACACAACAA
>JAHJSF010000139.1 GCA_018830405.1 Nitrospinota bacterium
ATCATGTATGAAGGAAAACCTGTTGGCTCCCCCGACCCAGGGGCCTTCTGGAGGGTCATATCGGAGCACAAGGTAAACGCCCTCTTTACCGCCCCAACCGGTTTTAGGGCCATTAAAAGAGAAGACCCTGAAGGAAAATATATAGAGAAATATGACCTCTCAAAATTTAGAACCCTATTTCTGGCAGGCGAAAGATGTGATCCCAACACCCTGAAATGGGCCGAAGACCATCTCAAGGTTCCGGTAATAGACCATTGGTGGCAGACAGAGACCGGTTGGGCCATAGGGGCCAACTGTATAGGTATGGAACTTCTCCCCGTCAGACCCGGTTCGTGCACCAAGCAGGTTCCCGGTTATGAGGTTCATGTCCTAGCCAAAGACGGGCACGAGGTTGTCAGAGGACATATCGGCAGTATAGCCATAAAACTCCCCCTCCCTCCCGGATGCCTTCCTACCCTCTGGAATAATGATGAAGGCTACAAGAAATCTTACCTCGATGAGTTTCCGGGCTACTACACAACAGCCGATGCGGGCTATATGGACAAGGATGGATACCTATGGGTTATGAGCCGAACCGATGACATAATAAACGTAGCCGGTCACAGACTCTCAACCGGAGGCATAGAAGAGGTTATAGCCTCGCACAAGGATGTAGCCGAATGTGCCGTTATCGGTGTGGCCGATGAGATAAAGGGGGAAGTCCCCATGGGAATAGTTATCCTTAAATTGGGTGTTAAACGCTCCGACAAAGATATTGTAGAGGATATTATCCACTTAGTCAGGGAACAGATCGGCCCGGTCGCCTCATTTAAGGTTGCCACCGTGGTCAATAGATTGCCGAAGACAAGGTCGGGTAAGATATTGAGGGGAACGATGAAAAAGATAGCGGATGGGGTTGAGTTTAAACTCCCCGCCACCATCGACGACCCTGCCATAATAGACGAGATAAGGGCCTCCTTTGCCAAGATAGGTTATCCTAAGAAATAGCTACACATCAGTCCATCAATCGGGGAGGCGGCACCATAAGTCTCCCTCCCCTTTATTCATCAAGATAAACAAAGCACCATGGAGAACGTTAGAACAAAGTAGACCGAGGCACGACAAATCCCTCCTTGCCCCCCTTTACTAAAGGGGGGATGGGGGGATTGAGGAGCAACAAAGGGATACAAAGTAATAACGCTCTCTCAATACAATAGAAAGATAATTAAAGAACATGCTCTGGGTATACCTCTCACTTATAGCCGCCTTCTGCGTAGCCACACAGGATACGGTGCTGAAGAAAAGCCTTTCTCACCTCAGCCACTATGAGATGATAGGCTACCCTATACTCTACAGCCTCCCCTTCTTTCTGGTTACCCTGATATCTGTACCTGTCCCCCCCCTTGACGCAACATTCTATTGGAGCTTTATCATAAGTATCCCCCTCAACGCCCTCGCCATAATGCTCTATGTGCGGGCGATTAAGATATCCCCCCTCTCTTTAACCGTCCCCTTCCTCTCCTTCACCTCCCTATTCGTCGTCCTAAGCGGATGGTTGATGTTAGGTGAGGTCCCGAATCTGTGGGGACTTGGGGGGATTGGGCTGATAGTTATCGGGAGTTATGTTCTGAATATAAGACCGGGGCAATGGAGCATCTTAGACCCATTTAGAGCGCTGTCGCGGGAGACCGGCTCAAAATTGATGTTCGCCGTAGCCGTCCTGTTCAGCCTCGGTTCGGTCTTAGGCAAGGTTGGGATTCTCCACTCCTCCCCCCTCTTCTTTCAAACCGCCCTCTTCGTCGCCCTCGATATCTTGATGATAATATATTTACTGGCCCGTAAGAAGATACATATCCCCGACTTTAAAAAGGAATATAAAATAGGAATATTCGTAGGGCTTCTCTTCTTCACCCACATAGTCTCCCAAGGTTTTGCCATAACCCTCACCAAGGCCGCCTATATGATATCTATTAAGAGGCTGAGTATCCTCTTCAGCGTCTTCTACGGTTGGTTACTCTTGGGAGAAGATAACATAAGAGTACGCTTCATTGGTGCTTCCTTCATGTTTGCCGGGTCGCTACTAATTACCATTCTGGGATAATTTTATCCCTCACCGCCGAGGTCGCTGAGACCGCTGAGTTTATTTTTCCGTCATTCCCCTACCATTTTGTCATTCCCGCCTCCGTCATTTTGTCATTCCCGCGAAAGCGGGAATCCAGGGAGTTTTTAACCACCGATAAACACAGATTACGCAGATAATTTTAAAAGCCCTACGCCAAAATCCCCTCTTTAACAAAGAGGGGTAAGGGGAGATTTGAAATACCTTAGTTATTCTCCCTTTCTTGCTCATAAACTTTTTTTCAGCCCAAATAAATTTGCCTCAATTCTGTTTAGCATGATACATTCATTTTGAGTTCCCTATAACTCAAAAGAAAACAATAGTAATTTTTTCTTTAAATAGGCCTTAATACGGTAATAAGTAGAAATATTTTCCATATATATACTCCAATATCATGGAAAATGTTTCCGTCTATTAATGCTGTTAAGCGAGACCGCTTGCTCCCTCCGGTCGCTATAGCGGTCTCGCTTAACGCGGCGGTGAGCTGGCGCTCCACTACCCTTTTGTGTCGGCGTCGCTCACGCTCCGCCTAACAAGGGCAGTGGAACTGACTGCGCTTCTCGGTGGCTTATTAAGCAAGCAAGCTTGCTTCGCCACCTGCGATGCTCGCAGCTCACCGCCGCGTTATGCGAGGACAAACATGAAGAATAACATGATGGTGGTGTAGTCATGGGACGGACTTTTCGAACCAAAGTAGCTGGTGTTACACACAATAACTCTGATGGCACTAGCCGACAAGATATACTTCGGAAATGTACAAACGGGGAATATATTTTACTACAACGAGATTATGACAATGCTTTTGATGAATATGCCATTACAGTTCTGAGAGAGACGAAAGAACAGATAGGTTTCATACCTCGTCATGTCGCATTCAGGCACCCTGCAATGAATGATTTAGCTCCACACGTGGATCAAGGTGGTGAAGTGAATGCAAGGATTGTTGCTCTTATTGGCGGGGAATGTGACATAGAAATTGAGGTGATTGGTAGCGATGGCGGAAAGCCTTATCAGTTGAAGGAAGAAGAAGCAAGAGACCTCAGAGATAAAGCAAAAACCCTCGAAAAAAGTGATCCAACAGAAGCAATCCGGCTATATAGACAATCCCTTGTCAAAATGCTGAAAGTCGATACCCTAATCAGAGAAACTCATTTCTTCAAAAACCAGATAGCGGAACTTGGTTATGATCTTGGCACCTGGAGACGAGCTTCCTTGCCCATTGAAAGGATAACTGCATTGCTAGAGAAGGATAAGCGCTATACTGAGTGTTTGGAGGAAATAGAGAACTATGAAAAGGTCAGAGATTGGAAAGGTCTAAGCAAAACTGATATGCAAGCCATCTCCAAAAGAAAAGATAGGGTCAAGAGTAAGATCACTGGCGACGATAAACAGTAAAGATA
>JAHJSF010000140.1 GCA_018830405.1 Nitrospinota bacterium
ACGCCGACTTTGACGGTGACCAGATGGCGGTACATTTGCCTCTTTCAACCAAGGCGCAGGTAGAGGCTAAGGTGCTCATGCTTTCTAGCAACAACATTCTATCTCCGGCCAGTGGTAAACCGATTGCGGTGCCTACCCAGGATATCATTCTTGGTTGTTACTATATGACTAAGGTGAAGGGGGGGGTTAAGGGAGAGAACAGGTTATATGCATCTCTGCAAGAGGTGAGGAGTGCCTATGATGCCGAAGAGCTCGATCTTAATGCCAGAATAACGGTTAGAATTAATGGGGAGATGGAGGACACTACCACGGGACGTATTGTTCTATATGAGGTATTTCCTAAGGAACTTCCATTCTCTTTAGCTAACCGCCTTATGACCAAGGGAGTTCTTTCTGACATTGTGTTCCAATGTTATCAGAAGGCCGGTAGGGACAAGACTGTTACCTTCTTGGATGCCCTAAAGAGGACTGGTTTTAAATATGCTACTAAGGCCGGTATATCTATTTCCTTGGCCGACATGACCATTCCTCCGTCTAAGCCCAAGATGGTCGATGCTGCTAAAAAAGAGGTTGCCAAGGTTGAGAAACAGTATCGTGACGGTCTCATAACTAACGGTGAGCGTTACAACAAGATAGTGGACATTTGGGCCCATACCACTGAGCAGATATCTAATGACATGTTCAAGATACTGGAAACAGAGGATGAGAAGTTGATGCAGGGTGTTTCAGGGAGTAACAAGGATTTCAACTCTGTATTTATCATGGCCGACTCCGGTGCCAGGGGTTCATCTCAGCAGATACGACAGTTGGCTGGTATGAGGGGTCTAATGGCTAAACCGTCCGGCGAGATTATCGAGACTCCGATAACCGCCAATTTTAGAGAGGGGCTGACGGTTCTTCAATATTTCATATCGACCCACGGTGCCCGTAAGGGGTTGGCTGATACGGCACTTAAAACAGCTAACTCCGGTTATTTGACCAGGAGGTTAGTTGATGTGGCCCAAGATATAATAATACTCGAAGATGATTGCGAGACCACTAGGGGGATAGAGGTCGAGGCTCTCATAGAGAGTGGTGAAGTCATTCAGCCCTTGGGCGATAGAATATTAGGCCGTATTGCCTTGGAGGACATTCTTGATCCGTTTAACAAAGATCTTCTTTTAAAGAAGAATGAGGAGATAGGTGAGAAGGCTGTCCAGGATATAGACAATGCCGGCGTTGAGAAGGTGAAAATTCGTTCCGTTCTGACCTGTAATGCCAAGAGAGGTGTCTGTAAATATTGTTACGGTCGAAATCTAGCTACCGGCCAGTTGGTTGAGCATGGAGAGGCTGTTGGTGTTATAGCCGCTCAGTCTATCGGTGAGCCCGGTACACAGCTTACCATGAGAACATTCCATATAGGTGGTGCCGCCAGCCGAGTATTAGGGCAGACAAACCTCCATGCTAAGAGGGATGGTATCGTAAGGTATGTCGAAATTAAGACCCTTATTAACAAAGACGGTGAGATAGTTGTCATGAACCGTAACGGTTCTATAAGGATAGAGGATAGTCAGGGGCGTGAAAAAGAACGGCACAAAGTTTTATACGGTGCCAAGCTTAGGGTCAGAGATGGACAGACCGTTTCAGAGGGGGATATATTTGTTGAGTGGGATCCCTACACAACTGCCATTCTCTCCGATGTGTCGGGTAAGATAGCCTTTGGTGATATTCTTGAGGGGGTTACCTTCCATGAGCAGACCGATGAAATTACCGGTTTGGTTCAGAAGGTTGTTATGTCGCACCGTGAAGAGAAGATGAGACCTCGTGTTTCTATTAAAGACCTTGAGACTAATAAGACTATAGGGAGATACATGCTTCCTTCGGGTTCTCATATTGCAGTTAGCGAAGGGGAGACGATATTTGCCGGTGATCCTATCGCCAAGATACCGAGAGAAACTACCAAAACCAAAGATATTACAGGTGGTTTGCCAAGAGTAGCCGAATTGTTTGAGGCCAGAAGGCCACAGGATAAGGCGGTGATATCTGAAATAGACGGTATCGTTGAGCTTGGTGGCTTTAAACATGGTAAAAGGGTAGTTACGGTTATCGGCGACATAGAAGGGGATGCAAAAGAGTACCTTATTCCGCGCGGCAAGTATTTAAGCGTGCATAGCGGTGACAGGATTAGGGCAGGGGAGCCAATGATGGATGGGGCCATAGACCCTCATGATATCCTTAATGTTCTTGGTCTGGATGCCCTTCAGAAGTATATAGTCAATGAGGTTCAGGAGGTTTACCGCCTCCAAGGGGTACAGATTAATGATAAGCATATAGAGCTTATTGTTAGGCAGATGGTGAAGCATATCAAGATAGAGAATGCCGGAGATACCGACATGCTTGAGGGGAAGACTGTTCCGAGGTCTGTCTTTGAAAAGAAGAATGATGATGTTATTGCTGTTGGTGGGACACCTGCCGTTGGCAAGGTTGACCTTTTGGGAATAACTAAATCCTCTTTAAGTACGGACAGCTTTATTTCGGCTGCTTCTTTCCAGGAGACCACTCGTATTCTTACGGAGGTTAGCATCGCCGGAGAGACTGATAACCTTAAGGGGTTGAAGGAGAATGTTATTGTTGGTCGCCTGATACCTGCCGGTACGGGGGCCAAGAGATATCTTGATATTGAGTTTGAACAGGATAAAGAATTGGTAGATTCTGATCCTAAGGATGAAGAGGAGACATCGGAAGCTGAGGCAACAGAGGAACAGATTGTTCAATAGGACAGTCTGTTTAAAACATTAGGGCCAATCAAGCATCTTTCCCTATGGTTTTGTTTTAGGAACATATTGTTATAATTGGCCTTACATATTTTTTTCTGTTTTTAGTTTCTTTTGGTTGACTTGTCTGTTAGAACTGTTAAAATTACGTTTTTACGCCGAATAGGCAAAAGTTAAATTTGAAGGAAAGATAATGCCTACAATTAGTCAGTTAGTAAGGAAAGCAAGGACTATCCCTAAGGTGAAGAGTGCCAGTCCCGCGTTGGGGGGATCTCCGCAGAAGAGAGGTGTGTGTGTGAGGGTATATACAACTACCCCGAAGAAACCTAACTCGGCCTTGAGAAAGGTTGCTAGGGTTAGGCTTACAAATGGCCTAGAGGTTACCTCATATATCCCAGGAGTAGGTCATAACCTGCAGGAACATGCGATTGTTCTGATACGTGGTGGAAGAATAAAGGATATCCCTGGCGTAAGGTACCATATCGTTAGGGGAGCTCTTGATACGCTCGGAGTTCAGGATAGGAAGCGTGGCCGCTCCAAGTATGGCGCCAAGAAGCCGAAGGCTTCTTAATAATTAGTTTGATTAAAATAAAAAGCTATTAAAGGTTGAATACTGATGTCTAGAAGAAGGGTTTCAATAAAAAAGAGAGAAAATGTGGATCGCAAGTTTGGCGATCCTATTGTGGGTAAAACAATCTGTGCCCTTATGAAGGATGGCAAAAAGAGTTTAGCCGAGGGGGTTTTTTATGGTGCCCTTGATATTGTAAAAGAGAAGGGGATGGAAGAGCCTCTGGCCGTTTTCAAGAAGGCCCTAGACAATATTCGCCCGATGTTAGAAGTCAGGGGAAGGCGTGTCGGAGGGGCCGTCTATCAGGTTCCGGTTGAGGTTCGTCACGAAAGAAAGATTGCTTTGGCTGTTCGTTGGCTTGTGACCTATGCCAAGTCTCGTAAAGAGCATGGTATGGAGAATAAGCTGGCCGCTGAACTTATGGATGCCTACAACAAGACAGGAGCAGCCGTAAAGAGGAAAGAAGAAGTTCATAAAATGGCCGAGGCCAATAGGGCATTCTCGCATTTTAAGTGGTAAAAAGTTTTCAGGGGAAGGTTGAGTTTTGGTTAAGATTGCTTTAGATAAAGTTAGAAATATAGGGATTATTGCCCATATTGATGCCGGTAAGACCACTACTACGGAGAGGATCTTGTTTTATACCGGTCGTACCCACAAGATAGGTGAGGTGCATGATGGTGCCGCCACTATGGACTGGATGGAGCAGGAGCAGGAGAGGGGTATAACTATTACTTCGGCTGCTACAACCTGTTCTTGGAAGGGGCATACAATCAATATTATCGACACTCCCGGACACGTTGACTTTACAGTTGAGGTTGAACGTTCCCTAAGGGTTCTTGACGGGGCTGTTGGTGTTTTTTGTGCCGTTGCCGGTGTACAGCCACAGTCTGAAACGGTCTGG
>JAHJSF010000141.1 GCA_018830405.1 Nitrospinota bacterium
TTAGCCGGTCTCAGATTCGAATAGAGGCGAAGTTCCGACCTGAGTCCCAGAAGGGCCCTTTCAGGTCTGACTGAATAATCGAGCCCTTCCCACTTAGGCCCTCCAACGGCTCCAAGTAAAATGGCATCCGCCTCTTTGGCCAGCCGTAAAGTTTCATCCGGCAGAGGATGTCCGGTAGCATCATAGGCCGCCCCTCCGGCCAAGGCCTCTTGAAACTCCAAGGATATGGCATGTTTCTCGGCCATCTTTTTGAGGACAATAAGCGCCTCATCGACAATCTCAGGACCTATCCCATCACCTTTTATCACTAATATCTTTTTCATTTCCCCTTTTGCCCCTTTATCTTTTCCCTGACATAATTGACCAAACCCCCAACCGCAATCAGTTCCCCCATAAATTTGGGTATTGGTCTGACCGAATATGTCTTCCCTGTGGTAAGGTTCTCTATAATCCCCTGCTCCGTATCTATCTCTAACTCATCTGCGTCAGATATCTCTTTGGCTGCCTCGGATGACTCCAAAATAGGAAGGGCCGTATTAAAGGCGTTTCGGTAGAATATACGGGCAAAGCTATCAGCAATTACACAGGAGATCTCAGCCTCTTTTATCGCAATCGGAGCATGCTCCCTTGAAGAACCACAGCCAAAGTTTTTACCGGCCACGATTATATCCCCTTTATTTACCTTCCTTACAAAGTTGACATCGGCGTCCTCCATGCAATGCTTAGCCAATTCCTTCGGGTCGGATGTATTAAGATAGCGGGCAGGTATAATGGCATCCGTATCTATATCATCCCCATACTTCCAGGCAGTACCTTTAAACTTCATACTATTTCTCTCGTTATATAATTATCTTTTTAAGAGCCACCGGCAACAAATATGTGGCTCAGTTTATCACTAAAGCTCATCCCCTCAGACGTCCAGACGGAGTCGCATTCAGAATGATAACAAGGCGGCAAGGAGGAAGCAACGCAAACATACTGTTTGGTATGTTGAGGCGCTGACGACGAAGACAACGCAGTTAGCGTTTGAATGCGACTCTGTGTTAAAGCTCGTCAGGGCTACCTATCCTCCCCAAAACAGCCGAAGCTGCAGCTATAGCCGGGTTACTCAGATAAACCTCACTCTTCGGGGAGCCCATACGGCCGACAAAGTTCCTATTGGTCGTGGCAATAGCCCTCTCCCCCGCCGCCAATATTCCCATGTGACCACCAAGACAAGGACCGCAGGTTGGGGTGCTGACCGCCGCCTCGGCATCTATAAAGATATCTAACAGCCCCTCTTTCATCGCCTGTTTGTATATCTCCTGAGTAGCCGGGATAACAATAAGCCTAACCCCCTTAGCAACCTTTCTCCCTTTGATAACCTCGGCCGCCTCTCTCAAATCGCTTATGCGGCCATTGGTGCAGGAGCCGATAACAGACTGGTCTATAGTCACATTCCCCACATCGCTTATTGATCGGCAGTTGGAGGGGAGGTGGGGGAAGGCAACCTGAGGCTCAATATCCTTACAGTCAAACTCGTAGACCTGGGCATAGTGGGCATCAGGATCACTCTCATACACCTTGTAAGGCCTTTTGGCTCTGGCATTCACATATTCGAGGGTAATGTCATCGGCCTTAAATATCCCGTTTTTTCCGCCGGCCTCGATAGCCATGTTGGCCATCGTCATTCTTGCCTCTATGGAGAGATTATCTATCGTCTCTCCGCAAAACTCCATCGCCTTATAGAGTGCGCCGTCTACCCCTATCTTCCCTATTGTGTAGAGAATCAGGTCTTTGCCGGTTACCCATTTGTTCAATTTTCCGGTAAAGATAAACTTGATAGACTCGGGAACCTTAAACCATGTCTCTCCCGTAGCCATAGCCGCGCCGAGATCGGTGCTCCCCACGCCGGTCGAGAAGGCCCCCAGGGCACCATAGGTGCAGGTATGAGAATCGGCCCCAATGATTACATCGCCGGGGACAACCAAGCCCTGTTCGGGAAGAAGGGCGTGCTCCACCCCCATTCTCCCTATCTCAAAATAGTTGGTAATATCTTGTTCTCTTGAAAAATTTCGGAGGGTACAGACCTGCTCGGCAGATTGTATATCCTTGTTGGGGGTGAAATGGTCAGGGACCAAAACAACCCTCTCCTTATCAAAGACCTTGGCGGCCCCGATTGATTTAAACTCTTTTATGGCAATAGGGGCGGTGATATCATTCCCCAAGGCGATATCAATCTTGGCCATAATCAGGTCTCCCGGCGAAACCTTGTCTTGACCGCAATGTGCGGCCAGTATCTTTTCGGTAATAGTCATACCCATGCTTTAATTATCTCCACTCTATAAAATTAATACAATCTTGATGGACTCGTAAAAAGTCAAACCAGAAATGGCAAAGTAAAAAGATCCAGGTGCAAGGCGCACAAATCCTGAGGCGTGAGGCGTACTAAGAGGTACGTCGTAACAACGAAGGATGCCGTGCAACACCGCAGATGGACTTTTGGCGAAGCCATCAGTTTCTGTATTATAAATCAAAACGATACCAATATTAAACCAATTTGAGAAAATTATTATTTGGGGAACAAGAAACCCTTTTTTGGGATACTATTATTGTCAGTCGTTTGATATGAAGTTGCATTCAAAATGATAACAAGGCGGCAAGGAGGAAGCGACGCACAACCCCCTTATTCCCCCTTTGTTAAGGGGAACTCTGCTAAAATTCCCCCTTAGTAAAGCTTGCTATATTGTGGAAAGGGTTTAAGCCATACTTTATGTAATAGGCTATACTCCGGAAAGAATTATAAATAAGTTGGTTAAAATTCAACCCGGAGAAAGGAGTACAGCCATGAAAGGATCTAACACAACAA
>JAHJSF010000142.1 GCA_018830405.1 Nitrospinota bacterium
AGACGCCAAGTAGCCTGGCCGCATCTTCCTGGGTTAATCTCCCCTTCTTCCACCCTTCATATGATTCTTCAAATCTCATCTCCCGAACCTCCTGCAGTATCTCCGTTCGTCTCATGTATAGCCCTCCTTTCTCTGGCCATACATTATAATAATAACCGGACAATTGATGTGCTACAGATGAGGACAGTTTATCTGCTCGCTACACTTTATTTTTCTTGGGTTGTTAACTTTTTTATATAGTGGTAGTATGTATTGCAGATACTACCCCCCAACCCCAAAAACAGGATTTAAAATGTCGCAACAAATGATAGGTCTTAAAGTTAAATTGCCTGTCCACACAAAGAAAAAGAGTAAGTGGTATATAGCAATTTGTGAGCCTCTCGATGTGGTTGCTCAGGGGGATACCGAGAAGAAGGCCCTGAAAAACCTAAAGGAAACCCTCACCCTGTTTCTTATTTCCTGTATAGAGAGGAATACCCTTGATGCTGTGTTGGCAGAGTGCGGCTTCGAAAAGGTTGAGATTTCCCCTTCTAAGCGGAAATCTGGGAAGGCAACCCCAATGCACCACCTCAATATCCCTCTAAATCTCCTCTCATCTCATTCGTGCCACGCCTAACACCGGTTAGTTGGCAAACCCTTGAGAAGGTTTTTACCCGAGCAGGGTTCAAGTATGTAAGAACAAAGGGGGATCATATGTCTTTTGAAAAAGAGGGATGTCTGCGGCCGGTAGTAATCCCAAAATATAAAGAGATTGGTGTTGATATCATTAAAAGTAATATGAGAAACGCCAAGATGTCTCGGGAAGACTACTTTAAGTACCTCAACAGCGGGAAATAGGCTTTAACCTTGAGGCATGGGCTCAGACCCATAATGTTTGACTTTCTCGGTGTCTCAGTGGTTAAAATATATTTCAAATCTCCCCCTAACCCCTCTTTACTAAAGAGGGGAACAAAAAAACATCCGGTCCATTCCTGTTATCCTGTCTAAATATTTTGGGGACTGGATTCCCCGATCGCGTCGGGGAATGACAGCAAAAAAAATTCTAAGAGCTTAATGCGTTCACAGTTTCAAATCCCTCCTGACCTCCCTTTGCCAAAGGGAGGATTGTTTTGTGATATCACCCCCCCTATTTTTGTATATTTTTATTTAAATTCTTCTTTCCCACTTAAAAAAACATCGACTATCGTTTATAATGGGTGACATTATGAAATACGGCCAAGAGGCAATTAAGAATGCGGTGTTGGAGACATGGGCCAATGAGACCCCTGAGAGGGACTATTCGGTCGAGATTTCCTTTCCCGAATTTACCTGCCTCTGCCCCCGATCGGGGTATCCCGATTTTGCCACTATCCTTGTTACCTACATTCCCGACCTTAGGGTGGTGGAGCTGAAATCTATCAAGCTCTACTTTAACAGCTACAGGGATGTCGGCATCTCTCATGAGGGGGTAATAAATAAGATATATACCGACCTGAAAGAAGCGCTTCAGCCGAGGTTTATAGAGGTTATAGGTGATTTTAATCCGAGGGGGAATCTGAAGACGGTTATCCGGGTATCTAGTGCTTAATTGCATAAATCTTGCTGTAGTCGACCGGCCTTTGGCGCGCCTGGCTTTGTTGCCAATCCTCGCCATAGGCTCTGCTATGGCTGTGGTTGTCTTCGCGCCAGCCGTGCCAAATTCTTGGTCTTGGTACTGACGCAGACTTATGCAACTAAACACTGGTGATGACGAGTAGTTTCAATATATTATTGAAAGGAAGAGGACAAGGCGATGATGAAGTTTAAGACCAATCAGTTCAGGAAGGGGTTGAAGCTGGAGATTGATGGTGTCCCGTACAATATAGTTGAAAACCTCTTGGTTAAACCAGGGAAAACCCAGCCCTTCAACAAGGTTAAACTTAAGAGCCTTTATAACGGCAACGTTATAGAGAGGACATATAAGAGCGGCGAGTCTGCCGATGGGGCGGACGTTGAGGAGAGGGAGATGCAGTACCTCTACAACGATGGCCAGGCCTGGCATTTTATGGATACCTCCAACCACGACCAGATTGAACTCAGCAAGGAACAGATGGGGGACGACTGGAGATGGCTTCAGGAGGGGACGGCCTGTAATGTCCTTCTCTATAAGGGGACAGCCCTTTCGATAGAGCTCCCCAACTTTGCCGTCCTGACCATTACGGAGAGCGAGCCGGGAGTTAAGGGAAATACTGCGACAGGGGCAAGTAAATCGGCTACACTTGAAACCGGGGCCGTAATCAATGTCCCCCTATTTGTAGAACAGGGGGAGAAGATCAGGATAGATACAAGAACGGGTGAGTATGTGGAGAGGGTTAAGGAGTAGTCGCCGTACGAAGCCGCATTCAAACGCTAACAACCCCCTATCCCCCTTTGTTAAGGGGGAATAAGGAGGAGGATTGTTATCATTTTGAATTAAGTTCTGTATCGGTGAGCGGTTCCTTCTTTCCCTCCCCCCCTTTTGGTTTTTGGGGCTGCAGGGACTTCAGGTCTTTGGCTATCGTTTCCGGCAGGTTGATTAACCCCATGATGGCGTTTGAGACGAGCCTGTTTACCGTTTCGAGGGGCATCCCCTTTATCTGGAGGTCGTTAAGGGGCCCAGTTACCGAGTAGTAGTGGACGATAAAGGCCCCCCTTTCCCCGGTCAGCACCTTGCCGACCAACGACAAGGAGGAGAGGGCGCTGTCGATAAGCTGGAACGGCTGCACCCCTATTATCATGTCGAGGCTGTTATCCTTCAGGTTGATATCCCCCACACCGCTCATCCTGAGGGAGTCACTGTCCAGAAGGAAATCCTTGGTGGAGCCGATTCCGTCGCTGAAATCAAAGGTGCTTGTAATGGAATGGTAAGACATCCCTTTTGTCTGCAGATCAGGCGCTTCAAAGCGGATTACCTTAGACAGATTGAGGAGAGAGAAGATTCGGGAGAGAACGGAAAGACGGTGTATTGAACCGTTCCTCAGGAGGAGTGAGGCATCCCCATCCATGGTTTCTTTCCTGGCCTTGGCGTTATTTCCTTTCCCTTTGAGGCTGACCGATATTGTTCCCTTTCCGTTTATTTCTTTAAGCCCGTTTAAAGAGAGTTTCTGCCCCACGTCGTTTACGTCAACATCCCTGGCTGTTATATTGATCTCAATCCCCTCATCTCCAACCTGCCAATTTCCCGAAATACTCCCCCCGTTAAAACCGTTGCAATAGAAGGGTTTGGCGATGAACCTCTTATCGGTTGAGTTTATTCCTATTCTCAGATTCTCAAAGGGAAGCCCTTTATAGCTTCCTCTGCCAGCGCTTATATTGCCTGCTATATCTGTTCCGGGTTTATCATTTTTGGTCTCGGTTTTATCCTTCGGGAAGAGATAATCGATATTTAGGTTTCTGGAGTTTAGGGTTAACTGGAGCTTCTTTTTCCCTATCCAGCTGTATTTTCCCGAGGCGTTAACCATGTCCGGCCCGAAGAACCAGGAGGCCTCCCGAAAGAAGATATCTTTGTTTATGGCCTCTATGTTGGCATTGAGATTGCTGACCTCTTTCAGGCTGTTTTTTATCTTAAAGCCGACCTTATAGAGGAGGATATCTCCCTTTATTCCGATATTGGCGATACTGTTGTTTCTCCCGCTGATATCCCCCTTTAACCTTATTATCCCCTTTCCTCCTTTTTCCATCTGGTGAAGGATAGCTGCAAAATCATCCGTTTTAATATCATTCGATTTTATATTTAGACGGAAGCCTCCCCCTTTCGACAAATCTATTCCCCCCGACAGGCTTAGCTTGGAATCGTTTACCTGTATGGAGGCGGAGTTTATATTCAGCCTGTTATTGCCCGACTTCAGGTTGTATGTAGCTACGTTGCTTGTTCCGGCCTCTTTTCGGAAGAGCTGGCCGTAGGTGTAAGAGGCGGCGGAGAGGTTGAGTTCTCCGTTGGCGGCCAGACTCTCTTTTTCCGACAGGCCCCCCTTAATGGCCGAATTAATCCCTATGGTTCCCCCCAGCCAGGTCAGAATATTATCCTCATTTATATTGAATATTTGGCAGGGGGTATCCCCCTTAAGGCTTAACTCAGTTGATAACTTCATATCTATTTTCGGGTAGGAGACAACATTCTCTATGGAACCGGAAGTCCCGTAGAGGCTGCAGCCGCTGTAGGTTAAATCAATATTTTCATAGGATAGATTTCCATTACCGAGGGATAGCCTGCCGCTTACCGACTCCAGATTTTTATATTTGCCAAGATTGATTATACTTATCCCCTCAAGGCGAATCTTTCCCTCCACTCTTTTCAAGGTGTCCGGTTTATTTATCTCTTTTAAATTCTCCCAGCTCCCCTTGAAGGAGATTTCCTCAACAATCCCCCGTCCGCCGGAGAGGTGTGTTTTAACGGTGTTTACGAGTTTCTCCGGTAATATTTCAGAATATAGATTTTCCTTGAGCCAGTTGATATCGACCAGGGATGTGTTGGCGCTGATGGCAATGTCCGGATTGCCGGAACGGAGGTTTAAAATCTCCCCCTTGATATTTATTGAACCATGCTCTCCGCTCAGGCCGATATGGTTGACCTGAACAAAATCTTTCCCCCCTTTGAGGTCGTAAAGCAGGTCTAAAGGGGTTTTGGTATCTTTAGATATATTTTTCAGCGTATCCTCAAGGGGGAGCATATGGGTAATATGACCTGCGGCGCTGTATTCTCCTTTGAGGTTAACTTTTAAATCTGTTTCTATTATTCCGGTGGCCTTAATCCTGCTGTAGATCGGATATTTTTTAAGGTATGCCCCCAAAAACCGTAGGGAGAAACGGCCGGTACGAAGAACGCCCTCTATAGCGCTTTCCTTTAGATCTTGGCGGTCCCTTTTGATTTGACCATTGAAGCTAATTTCGATTAGTCTATCATCTTCAGGGATGTTTAAAGTCGCTTCTACCTTTACCCTGTCTTTTGTTGCCTCTGGGGTGGCGGTTATGTTGATGTCCCTTATTCTCATACTGGCCTGCCCGGTGTCTTTTTCATCTACAATATCAATGGTTCCCTCTTTTATTATTAGCCTGTGGGTGAAAAGTAAAGGGTTTATTTCTCCCCCCGGAATGGAAGCCCACTCATTCTCGGTGGGTTCTTTTCGGGGGAGTGTAAGGAAGCTTTCCCATACCCCCTCGGCGTTCCTGTTTAGAAGAATATAGGGGGTATCTATAATAATCTTTCTAAACTCAAACCTTCTCCTGAGGAGGAGAGGGGCTATTTTGAGTGACAGGTCTACCTCTTTGGCCCTTAGTAGAACCAAGCGTTCCTCTTTATTGCTAATCTTGATTCCCCTGGCTACAAGTTTTATCCCCCCCCGTAGCGATAGATCGAGTTCGGCGATGGAGGCCTTCCCCCCTACTGCGTTGCCTATAATCTCAGCCAGTTTATCCCGATGCCTATTGGTATTAATATATATCGGGACTGCTATAGCCATTACCAATGTCAGGGCGAGGACCATGCCCGCTACTGATAAGAGCATATACTTGACCCCATTCTTGATATGTTTAATGACCATCGACTCTGCTTTCGTTATTTTTTTGGTTAAACCTGCGGGTAATCTTTATAACGCTCAGTCCTAATAGATATCCTATTATAGCCCCTC